>CAZHGG010000847.1:0-3264 GCA_964531755.1 uncultured Polyangiaceae bacterium | reverse complement strand
CGCGGCGGCCGCCGAAGCCACCGACGCCGGGTACCAGGGGCCGCGTATCGGCGCGATGGCGATGGTCACCCTCGTCATGAGCGACATGGAGTGGCCCCACGACGACGCGCGCCGCAGCGACAAGTCCAAGGGCAGCGTGCGGCTCGGCTACCTCCGCCACGGCGCGCGCGCGCCGGTCATCCCGGAGAAGCACGTCAAGCCGAACTGCACGGAGGGCTGGTACGAGCTCGTCGCCGGCGGGTTCGTGTGCGGCCGCTACGCGACCCTCGACCTGAACCACCCGCGCGTGCGACTCGCGCCGCACGATCCGGATCTCGAGGCGCCGCTCCCGTACCAATACGCGTACAACACGACCAACGGCGTGCCGCTCTACCGGCAGGTGCCCTCCCGGGAGGAGCGGCTCAAGCTCGAGCCGTGGCTCACCGGGGGCACGACGGCGTCTTCCTCGGCGTCGCCTTCCCCGCGGAAGCGCCGGCGCGACCGCGACCGCGACCGCGCCGAGCGCGACGCCGGCGGGAGCGCGAGCCCGCCGGAGGTGCAGGTCCAGGTCGAGGGCGACGCGGGCGGCGGCATGTTTGGCCTGGCGCTCGCCGCCGCGAAGGCCCCGGAGGAGCCCGAGGTGCCCTGGTACCTGCGCGACGCTGGCGCGGGCAAGCCCAACGTCACGCTGGACGACCTGCGCGGCGACGGCCCCATCGCGCGCCGCATGGTGAAGGGCTTCTACCTCGCGCTCGACCGGCAGTTCGTGTCGGGCGGCTCGAGCTGGTGGAAGACGACCGGCGGGCTCATCGCGCCGGCCGACCGGCTCTATGTCCAGAAGCCCCTCACCGACTTCAAGGGCGCGTGGCTCTCCGACCGCGCGTCGCCCGCGCCCGCCGAGGCCGGGATGGCCCCAAACCCGCTCGTCGGGTGGGCCCTGCACCGCACGAAGAAATACACGCTGAGCGGCAAGAAGGCGGTCGCAGGCGACTCCGTGCCTCGCTTCACGCTCGTGAAGCTCACGGGCAAGAACGAGGTCGTGGGCGGCGTTCGCTACGACGAGACCGAGGACGGCTGGTGGATGCGCGTCACGGAGGGCGCTCGCACCCGCCCTGGACCGCTCCCGCGCGATCTCGCGCCCGGCGAGAAATGGGTCGACGTGAACCTCACCACCCAGACGCTCATCGCCTACGAGGGCGACAAGCCGGCCTTCGCCACCCTAGTGTCCACCGGCAAGCGGGACCACCAGAACAAAGAGAAGGACCACGCGACGCCGCAGGGCTCGTACCGCATCCGCGAGAAGCACGTCGCGGCGACCATGGACGGCGACGTGGCGACCGACGGCCCGTACTCCATCGAGGACGTTCCGTGGATCATGTACTTCAACGGCAGCTACGCGCTCCACGGCGCGTTCTGGCACGCGTCGTTCGGGTCGGTGCGCAGCCACGGCTGCGTGAACCTGGCGCCCTCCGACGCGCGCACCATGTTCAACTGGACCGAGCCGCACGTGCCCGAGGGCTGGCACGGGGCGAACGCCACCGCCGAGAAGCCGGGCACGCGGGTCGTCGTGCACGACTGAGGCGGGCGGCGCGGCGCCGCGCGACGCGACAGCAGGAGAGACGGCGCTACTCATGCGCGCGAACTTCCGCTAAAGCCTCCTGCGTGAGCTCCGACAGTGCCATGGACCAGTTCTCCGCCACGCTCGACCGCGGCTGGGATCTCGCGCAACGCGGCGACGCGGCGGGCGCGATCGTGTGCGCTCGCCGCGCGCTCGAGCTCGACCCCCAGTCTCCGGAAGTGCATAATCTCCTTGGCTATTCGGCCGCGCTCGCGGGCGACGCCGACGAGGCGCTCGAGCACTACCGGCAGGCGATCACCCTGGACGAGACCTACTTCGAGGCGATGCTCAACTGCGCCGAGCTGCTCATGCACCCGGTGGGCGACTTCGACGAGTCGATCGCGCTCTGCGACGAGGCCCTCGACTTCGCCGAGACCAACGAGGAGCTCGCCGACTGCCTCCTGCTGAAGGTGGACGCGCTCCTCGCCAAGGGCGACGTGGCGGAGGCGAAGCGCGCCATGGCCCGCCTGCCCGACGGCCCGTGGGAGAGCCCGGGGTACACCTTCCTCGTGGGCCGCGCGCTCTACGAGGTCGGCGAGGTCGACAAGGCCCGGCCGTTGGTCGAGGAGGCCGCGAAGGCCGAGCCCGACCACGTGGACGCGCACTACTACCTCGGCCTCATCCGCGACGAGGCCGGCGACCTCCGGGGGTCGATCGAGTCGTTCCTGCGCTCGCGGGCCATCGACAACGCCACCGCTCCCCCGCCCTGGGCGCCCTCGGCGGAGGCGTTCTCGCTCGTCGTGCGCGCGGCGCTCGCGGGCCTCGACGCCATCCTCGCGCGCTACGTGCGGGAGGCCGAGGTGTTCGTGGTCGACCTGCCCGGGGCGGAGCTGGTGGTCGACGGCGTCGACCCCCGCGCGCTCGTGATCCTGGACACCCCGCCCACGGACGACGGCGAGCGCCGCACCGTGCGGCTGTTCGTCTACCAGCGCAACGTCGAGCGCGCCGCCGGGTCGATGGCCGCCCTCGAGGAGGAGCTCGCCGCCGCGCTCGAGCGCGAGGTCACCAGCGTCTTCCTGGATCAGGGCGCGACCACGGTCGCCGACAAGCACGGGCTGAACTGAGCGCCACGCGGCCGGCTCCGCGCTACCGCGGGCGCTGAAGCAGGAACGTGACGAGCGGCTCGGCGTCGATCTTCGCGGTCGTCACCAGCGCGTCGAGCAGGCGCTTGCCGAGGCGGGCGAGCTCGAGGAGCTGGCCGATGCGCTCGAACTGCAGCTCGGCCCGCGCGCGCACCTTTGGGTCGGGTGACGCGCGGAGGGGCGCGAGCGAAGCGAGGGCCTCCTCGAACGACTCGATGGCGTTCGAGACCTCCGCCTTCTCGCGCTCGTTGAAGACCCGCGAGATCATCTTCCAGAGCTGGATCTCCGCGTTGAAGTAGTCGCGGCGGTCGCCCTGCACCCACACCTTGCGCACCACGCCCCACCGCCCGAGCTCGCTCAACGTCATGCTCACGGCGCCGCTCGACAGCTGGAGCGCCTCGCGCAGGTCCTCCGCGCTGAGCGGCTCCGGAGAGAGGTAGAGCACGGCCCAGATGCGGCCCATGTTGCGCTTGAAGCCCCAGAACTCGATGAGTCGGCCGACCTGGTCGCTCACCGCGGCCTCGCTCGGCCAGAGCTCTTTCGCTTTTCGGGTCACGCTCTCAGCCTTACTCGACGCGCGCCGCG
>CAZHGG010000846.1:0-3264 GCA_964531755.1 uncultured Polyangiaceae bacterium | reverse complement strand
CGCCGTTGGAGGCGCGGGCGCGACGCGGCGCCCGTCGCAGCCGGCGAGGAGGGCGGCGAGCGCGAGCGCCAGCGGCGCGGCGCGCCGCGACGGACGAGGAGCGCGCGTCGCGTCGACGGCGGAGCTCGAGTCGACGCGGGCCCGCTTCGGTGCTTCCGGTTTCTTCGCGTTTGGCATGGACCTCTCGGCTCGGGAAATGGACGGGCGCTCAGGGACAGGCGAGCGTGGGGGGGCACTTCATGTCGAACTTTCCGGCGAATTTGGCCGGCTTGCCGTCGAGGTTGCCCGACAGGGTGAACGAGCCCTTGATGCCGGCGCGGTCCCACGCGTCGATGACGAGCTCGCCCTTCGCGCCGGGGATGGTGGAGGACACGAACGTGCCCGGCTTCGTCGAGTTTTGCGAGATAACGTGTTTGCCCGGCCTCATCGGGTAGTCGACCTCGTTGGCGGTCGCCGTGCTCAGGTCGACCCTGCCGCAGTTGAGGATCAAAGGCTCCACGCGTGACCGCTGAGGACCCGGTCCGGCCCAGTGCCGCGACGCCACGTTGTAGCCGCCCCCCGGGTGCTTCGTGGGCGGAGCGTCGTTGATCGAGAGCTCACACGCGCCCCACTTGAACGGATCGGTGGCGGGGCTCGGCGACGCCGTGGGAGCGGTCGCGGTCGCGGGCGCGGCGCTCGTCGCCGGGATGATGTGCGGCTCGGAGCGGCGCTTGCACGCCGCCGCGGACATCGCCAAGAGCGCGCACGCCAGCGCCATCCATCGGTCGAGGGGGGTCGGGGATCGCATGAGCCTCATCGTGTGTAGACAGCCTCGATCCCCTCGTCGACGTCCGGCGTGAGCACCAGACGGCTCGGTGTGACGAAGTAGTGCGCCCGGCCGGGCTGGACGGCGTCCGCGAGCGAGCGGTCTTCGTCGAGACCGTGCAGCCCGACGCGCACGCGGTAGCGCACCGCGAGGTCGCTCGCCACGCGCGTGAACCCGACGATCCCGCGTGAGCGGCACCCGGCCGCGCCTGCGGGCGTGCCGCCGTAGCTCCCGGCGGTGCCGCTCGCCGTCCCCCCGAACTCGACGGCCATCTCGGACGCCGCGGGGATCCGCGCGAGCACCACCATGGGGAGCATGCGGTGGGAGAAGGTGCGATTCGCCTGGATCTCGAGCTCCTGACCGCCTCGGATGCCCTCCACGAGCACCCCGCCGCGCGCGAGCCGCGCCGCGTACTGGGCCTTCGCGTGCGTCGTGTCGAGGCGCCACCTGCCCACGAGGCACGGGTCGATGGCCGACGGCAGCGGGGCGCCTGCGTCCGGCGTCTGAGTGCACGCGTCGTCGAGGCTCGCGGAGTCCACGAGGATCGAGGCGCCGAGGCTCGGCAGACCGGTCATCGCGAGCGTCATCTCGGTGCCTTGCACGCGGAGCGGGGCGACCCCGAACGGGTTTCGCCCGTCGGGGCAGGCGCAGCGCTGGGTCACGCAGTACACGACATCGAGCCGCGGGTTGAACCGGCGATCGTGGAGCCCATTCACGACCAGGTGCCCCGAGCCCGTCCCGGAGAGCTTCACGAGGTCGACGCCCCGCAGCTCAAGCCCCTCGACCTTCTGCTCCCCCGGCTCGGCCGCGAGCGCGATGGGGAGCGACCGCGGCTGGCGCGTGTGCGGCGGGTGGAGCCACCGCTTCGTGCCGCTCAGGAGCGAGGGGACGAGCGGGCTCTCGTAGGTCCACGCGGCGCCCCACGCCGCGTTCCGGACCGGGCCGCTCGCGAGGACGTCGAGCTTCGCGACGTCGGAGCCCACGAACTGCGCGAAACGCGCGTCGTTGTCGACGCCGATCCGCAGCGCCGCGAACATGCGCGGCCACACGTCCACCCCCTGCCGCGCCATCGCCTCGTAGAACCCGATGGCGTCGTAGCTGCCGGCGAGCAGGGGGTACGAGTTCGACCGCAGGTAGTACCCCATCCACGAGTTCGCGAAGTACCCGTCGCCGCCGCCCACCGCCGTCTCGCCGACCCACGCGGCCGCGCCCTCGGTGACCCACCCCGGGAGCGAGGACCACTCCGCGTGGCGACCCTGGAAGGTCGCGTACTGGTAGCAGTGAAACACCTCGTGGATGAGCGCCGCGCGCCCCGCCTTGCCGCTCGTGGGGTCCGAGGCCCAGCTGCTCACGCGGATGTGGCACGTGCGCTCGCCCGCGTGGTTCGGCACGTTCGGCGACGGAATGATGAACGCCTCCGCGCCGGTCCGCGGCCTGTTCACGCCGTCGTAGCTGCCGAGGTAGTACTGGCGGCTGTAGTAAATCTGGATGGCGAAGGGCGTGCCGACCGGCGAGTGCGGCTCGATGAAGCGCCGCGCCTCCTGCACGGCGGCCTCCACGTGCTGGCGACGCTCGGGCGCCGGATCGACCATCTCGTCGCGCTGGATGGCCGCGAGCAGGTCGATCCACGACGTGGGGGCGATGAGCCCCCCTCCGCCGAGCTGATGGCGCGTGGCGGCGCCGGCCGCCCCGCCCTTCAGCGCCCCCATGCCGCGCGCGACGGCGAGCTTCTGCTCGGGCGGCAGCCCCTCGTAGTGCGGGGCGAGCATCCGGTGCACGTCCGAGCCGCAGAACGGCACGTCCGCGTCAGCGGCCGGGACCGCCACCCCGGGCACCGGCCCGTACGACAGGGCGAACGCCTTGAGGGCGCCCTCCTTGGTGACCCGCCCGTCCGGCCCCGTCGCGGCGAGCACCTCTTTCGCCCAGACGCCCCCGGGCTCGGCCGCGGGTGGGGCCACGGACGGCTGGGTCTCGGGACCCCCTCGGCGCGAGCGCACGGCGATGACCGCCACCGTCGCCACGAGCGCGAGCGCGCCGCCGGCGGCCCCCACGATGAGCGCTACCCTCGATTTCTGCGCGCCCATCAGCGACTTTCGACGTTCCCACGCGGGCGCTCCCTTGGCAAGCGCCCCGGCATGGCCGGGGCGCCCTCGCGGGGCCGAGGCTCAGTCGTTGCGGTACATGGTCACCACGCACGCGCCGCCGAGGCCGAGGTTGTGCTGCAGCGCGACCTTCGCGCCCGCCACCTGCCGCTTGTCGGAGGTGCCGCGGAGCTGCCACACGAGCTCGGTGCACTGCGCGAGGCCCGTGGCGCCGAGCGGGTGCCCCTTCGACAGGAGGCCGCCCGACGGGTTCGTGACGAACGCGCCGCCGTACGTGTTGTTCCCCTCCTCGATGAACTTCTCCGCCTCGCCCTCGCCGCAGAGGCCGAGCGCCTCGTAGGTGAGGATCTCGTTGGC
>CAZHGG010000845.1:0-3265 GCA_964531755.1 uncultured Polyangiaceae bacterium | reverse complement strand
CCAGCCCCGGCCGGGCCGCCGCCCATGTCCAAGGCCCCGCCGCTTCCGCCCGAGGCGCGCCGCGCGGCCCCGCCGAAGGCCCGCGCGACGGTGCGGCTCCGGGTGCTCCGGGGCGGCGCGCAAGGCCCGCAGGTGTACGAGGGCACCTCGCGCGAGGTGGTGCTGGGCCGCGCTGGCGAGATCCCGCTGCACGGCGACCGCTTCTGCCACCCGCGCGAGGCGGTGCGCCGCGTCGACGGCGCGCAGGTGTATCTGTGCGACCTCGAGGCCGGGAACGGCGTGTTCCTCCGCGTGCGGCGGCCCGTCGAGCTCGAGCCTGGCGACCAGTTCATCGTGGGCGACCAGGTCCTCACGGTCGAGATGAACCCGCAAGCCGACGATGGCCCCTCGGCCGGTCCCACGTACTTCTACTCGTCGCCCAAGTGGCCTTCCTCGTTCCGCCTCGTGCAGCTCTTCGAGGGCGGGGGCCGGGGCGCGTGCGTGCTCGCGCGGGGCACCACCATGCAGCTCGGCCGCGAGGTGGGCGACTTCGTCTTCCCGAACGACCCGCTCGTCGGCGAGCCCCACTGCCTCGTCGAGGAGCAAGCGGGCGCCATCCTCCTCACGGACCTCGGCTCGCAGTCGGGCGTCTTCGTGAAGATCAAGGGCGACGAGCTCGTCGTGCCCGGCGACGAGATCATCGTCGGCCGCACGCGCCTGCTCCTCGAGGCGCCCACCTGACGGCGCGCGCCGCCATCATCATCGATCATCAATCAGCGCGCCCGCGGGCGTCGAGCGCCGCTCGCGGCGAACAGGAGAGACCCATGGCCGGTCGCTACGGAATGTCGTTCGCGAAGGGGCACATCGAGCGGGGCGACTACGAAGAGGCGATCGCCGCCGCCACGAGCGAGCTCGAGGGGGGCGCCAAGGGGCCCGAGCCGTATTTCGACCGCGCGACGGCGAAGGAGCTCCTCGAGGATTTCGCGGGCGCGGCGGACGACTTCGAAGCGGCTATTCGATTGAATTTACTCGAGAAAGAGATGGACCCGTTCGCGCTGGACGACGCGTATTTCTCCGCGCTCGTGGCGGGCGCGCAGGCGGCCCCGGACGCCGAGCGGGGGCTGAGGCAGCTCGCGCGCTACCGCGCGCTCCTCCCCGAGGGAGAGCACGTGGCGGAGAGCCGCGAGTGGGAGCAGCGGCTCCAGGGCAAGCTGCCGAGCCTGCTCGACAAGACGCGCGGCGTGGCAGGCTGACCAGCTCTGGTGTCGCGCGGCGCCTCAGCGGGCGCGCCGCGCCTTGAGCCACGCGAGCAGGCCGTTCGTGGAGCTGTCGTGCGAGGTGATCTCGGCGGCGTCGCGGAGCTCCGGCAGGATGCGGCTCGCGAGCTCCTTGCCCAGCTCCACGCCCCACTGGTCGTAGCTGTTCACGTTCCACAGCACGCCCTGCACGAAGATCTTGTGCTCGTAGAGCGCGATGAGGGCGCCGAGGGTCTTCGGGTCGAGCCGCTCGAACACGAGGCTGTTCGTGGGGCGGTTGCCGGGGAACACCTTGTGCGGCGCGAGGCGCGCGACCTCGGCCGGGGCGAGGCCCTTCTTCTCCAGCTCCGCGCGCGCCTCCTCCACGGTCTTGCCGCGCATGAGCGCCTCGGTCTGGGCGAGGAAGTTCGAGAGCAAGAGATCATGGTGCTCGCCGAGCGGGTTCTGGCTCAGCGCGGGCACGAGGAAGTCGCAGGGCACGAGGCGCGTGCCCTGATGGATGAGCTGGTAGAAGGCGTGCTGGCCGTTCGTGCCCGGCTCGCCCCAGAGCACCGGGCCCGTGGCGTAGTCCACGGGCGCGCCGTCGAGGTCGACGCGCTTGCCGTTCGACTCCATGTCGCCCTGCTGAAAATACGCAGGGAAGCGGTGCATGTACTGGTCGTACGGGAGGATCGCGTGGGTCTCGGCGCCGAGGAAGTTCGTGCACCATACACCCAAAAGGCCGAGGATCACGGGCAGGTTGTCCTCGAGCGGGGCCTCCTGAAAGTGGCGGTCCATCGCGAACGCGCCGTCCAGCAGCTCGTCGAAGCGGTCCATGCCCAGGGTGGCGGCGATCGACAGGCCGATCGCCGACCAGAGCGAGTAGCGACCGCCGACCCAGTCCCAGAACTCGAACATGTTCGCGGGATCGATGCCGAACGCGCGCACCTGCTCGGTGTTGGTGGAGAGCGCGACGAAGTGCTTCGCGACCGCCGCGGGATCGCCGAGGCGCCCCACCAGCCACTCGCGGGCGCTCTTGGCGTTGGCGAGGGTCTCCTGCGTGGTGAAGGTCTTGGAGGCCACGATGAACAGCGTGGTCTCGGGGTCGACGCGCCGGAGCACCTCGGCGAGGTGCGTGCCGTCGACGTTCGAGACGAAGTGCGGCGTGACCCCGGCGCGCGCGTAGGGCCGCAGCGCCTCGGTCACCATGACGGGGCCGAGGTCGGAGCCGCCGATGCCGATGTTCACGAGGTGCGTGAGCTTCTTGCCCGTGTGCCCCGCGAACGCGCCCGACTCGAGCCGCGCGGTGAAGTCGCGCATCTTGGCCAGCACGGCGCGCACGTCGGGCATGACGTCGCGGCCAGCGACGTAGATGGGGTCGGGGCTGCGGCGCCGCAGCGCGACGTGCAGGACGGCGCGGCCCTCGGTGACGTTGAGCTTCTCCCCGGCGAACATCGCGCTCCGGCGCTCCTCCACGCCGGCGCCCCGCGCGAGCGCGAAGAGGCGCTCCATGGTGCGGTCGTTCACGCGGTTCTTCGAGTAGTCGAGGAGCACGCCGGCGGCCTGCCGCGAGTACCTGGCGAAGCGTGCGGGATCGGCGGCGAAGAGCTCGCGCATCACCAGGGACGCGCCCTCGGCGCGGTGGTGCTCTTGGAGGGCGGCGTAGCTGGGGTTCTGGGTGAGGCGGGGCATGCTCCCATCCTAGACGCGTCGGGCCGCTGTGGGCTATCGGTGGGTGGTGTCCGCGCCCCCCGACTTCCCCGCCGTGCTCACGTCGGGGCTCGTGAAGGTCTTCGGGGAGACCCTCGCGGTCGCCGGCCTCGACCTCCGCGTCGAGCGGGGCGAGTGCTTCGGCCTGCTCGGCCCAAACGGCGCCGGCAAGACCACGACCGTCGAGATCCTCGAGGGGCTCCTGGAGCCCACCGACGGCGTGGTGCAGCTCTTCGGCAAGACCTGGGAGCGCGACGCCGCGTGGCTGCGCGAGCGCGTGGGCGTGTCGCTGCAGACGACCCACCTGCAGGAGAAGCTCACCGTGAGAGAGACCATCGGTC
>CAZHGG010000844.1:0-3267 GCA_964531755.1 uncultured Polyangiaceae bacterium | reverse complement strand
TCAAAGAGAAGACCAAGAAGGGCTATGTCGCAGTCGCCGCAGACGCCGCGCCCGCGGGGCCCGCGCCGGTGCCCAAGGTGAAGGCGCCCAAGGCCGAGGCGTCCCCGAAGCCCGCGGCGGCCCCCGCCGAGGTCGAGGCGCCCGCCGAGGCGCCGCCCGCGCCCACGCCGACGCCCGCGCGACAAGGCGACTACGTGCTCGAGGAGCGCTACGTCGGGGAGGGCTTCCAGGCCGCGGACGGGTCGTGGGAGGCGGTCGCCGCGCGCTGGTTCGCCCCGGGCCTGCACGACGCCAAGGACCACAGCGCGCTCCTCACCGCGGGGCGCAAGGCGACCGTCGCGAAGCTGCGGCCCGCGGTGGACCAGGTCATCGCGCTCCTCGGGTCCGGGGGCAAAGGCGAGCTCGGGGTCCCCGCGGCCGCGATCTTGCTTCGCCTCGGCCCGGACCCCGTGGTGATCCCCTACCTCGTGGCGCGCCTCGGGCTCGCCGGGGCGGTCGAGGCGTACGAGGCGGCTCACGGGCTGAACGTCGACTCGGAGGACAAGGCCACCTCCATCGGTGAGGACGGGCACTATCTGCTCCCCGACGCCGCGCGGGCCCTCCTGGCCTGCGAGGCGCGGGTCGAGCCCAGCGCTTGGATGGCCGCGCTGGCCAAGCTGCGCGCTGCGCGGCTCGCCGAGACGAGCCGCGCGCGCCGGGCGGAGTACAACATCGTGCTCCGCGACGAGGCGTTCGTCGCCGAGGACCTCGAGCTCAACCGGCCGAACCCCGACTGGCAGGTGACCCGGTTCATGTTCCTCGCCACACGCGATCCCGCGGTTCAGAAGGTCCTCGCGCCCGGGGTAGACGCGGGCCTCGTGCTCGAGGTCGCTGGCGTGGCGGCTCAGGCGTGGATCCTCCCGAAGATCGAGAAGGACAACTGGCTCGTCGAGACGCTCTTCGACCTCGAGACCGTCCCCGCGGCCAAGTGCATCGCGAACGACCTCACCAACAAGCGGACGCACGAGCGCGTGCGCGAGTACTACGCGAAGCGCCCCGATCTGGCCCTCCGTGCGCTCGTGCCGATCGTGGTCGGCGGCGGCAAGCTCGCCGCGTTCGCCAAGCCGATCGTGGAGGCCACGATCGCCGCGCACCCTGCGCTGCCCGCGATCGTCGCGCCGCTCGTGGACGCGAAGTCCCGCGCGTTCCTCACCGCCGAGAAGAAGCCCGCGCTCCCCGAGGCCGCGCCCGACGCGGTGCCCGAGGCGCTCCGGCGCGAGCCCACGCCGGGCGCCGACGGCTTCCCCAAGAAGCTCGCGCCGCTCCCCGAGTTCGCGGCCGCCGCGATCGCCGCCGCCCCCGTGCGCCTGCGCGGGACCAGCACCGTGCTGCCGGCGACCGCCATGGCCCGGCTCTGCCAGGCGCTCCGCTACGCGAAGGGCTCGCCCGCGATCGCGAGCGCGAAGGAGGCGAGCGAGCCGAAGGACCTCGCCGCGTTCGCGTGGGAGCTCTTCGAGCGCTGGCAGGCCGCCGGCGCGCCCAACAAGGAGCCGTGGGGCTTCACGGCCCTCGGGCTCGTCGGCGACGACGACACCGCGCGGAGCCTCACGCCGCTCATCCGCGCGTGGCCCGGCGAGTCGCTCCACGCCCGCGCCACCGTGGGCCTCGACGTGCTCGCGACGCTCGGCACCGACGTGGCGCTCATGAACCTCCACGGGATCGCGCAGAAGCTGAAGTTCAAGGCCCTCCAGGAGAAGGCGCGCGAGAAGATCGCCGAGGTGGCCGCGGCGCGCGGCTTCACCGCGGAGGAGCTCGCCGACCGCCTCGTGCCGGACTTCGATCTCGGCGAGGAGGGCGGCGGCGTGCTCGACTTCGGCCCGCGCGCCTTCACGATCTCGTTCGACGAGTCGCTGAAGCCGCGGCTCAAGGGCCCCGACGGCAAGGTCCTCGGCGACCTCCCGAAGCCCGCGAAGAGCGACGACGCGGAGAAGGCGACGGCCGCCATCGAGCGCTGGAAGACGCTGAAGAAGGACGCCAAGCTCGTGGCCTCCGGGCTCCTCCTCCGCCTCGAGCTCGCGATGTGCGACGAGCGGCGCTGGAAGGCCGATGTCTTCCGCACGTTCATCGTGGAGCACCCGGTGGTGGTCCACCTCGCGCGTCGCCTCGTGTGGGGCACCTACGACGCGAAGGGCAAGCTCCAGGCGACCTTCCGCGTGGCCGAGGACGGGACCTTCTCCGACGACCGCGACGCGGCCTTCACGCTCCCGGCCGACGCCTCCGTGGGGCTCGTGCACAGGCTCGGGCTCGACGCGGCCACGCTCGGCCGCTGGAGCGCCCTCTTCGGCGACTACGAGCTCCTCCAGCCGTTCGATCAGCTCGCGCGGCAGACCTTCACGCCCACGCCGAAGGAGGTCGAGGGCAAGTGCGTCGAGCGCCTCGCCGGGGTCGAGGTGAAGACCTCTCGCCTGATGGGGCTCGAGGCCCGCGGCTGGCGCAAGGGCGCGGCGCAGGACGGCGGGTGGGTGTGGGACCTGTGGCGGCCGCTCGGCGGCGGGATCGTGGCGGAGCTCGGGCTCGAGGGCGGGCTCTGCATGGGGCTCGCCGAGCTCAACCCCACGACCCAGAAGGTCGGGGGCGTCCACTTCCACAAGGAGAAGAACGGACAGCGCGAAGACGTGCCGCTCAGCGCGCTCTCCCCGATCGCCTTCAGCGAGCTCGCGCGGGAGCAAGAGCAGCTCCGCGAGTGAGCCCACCGCGCGAGGCGAGGGCCTCCACGTCCGCGGACGGATCTGCACGATCCTCCGCGGACGCGAGCGCGCGGGGTGGCTACTTCGCGGCCAGGCTCTTGCAGACCGCGTAGGCCTCCTTGCCCTTCTCTTCCGTCTTCGGAGACTTCGTGAGCGTGGACTCGCAGGTCGTGCCCTTGCCGCCGATCTCCGCGCCGTACATGACGAGGTAGGCCACGCCGCCCTTGTCCTTCGTCGCGGCGACGAAGCCGTTCGGCTCGTCGACGAGGAAGCCCTTGAAGTCCTTCTCCTTGCCGAACATCTCCTTCAGCTGCTTGACGGAGTCGGGCTTGCCGGCCTTCACCGTGAGGCGGTACGCGTCCGCGGTGACGAAGCACGTGGCCTCGAGCTTCGCCTCGGGCGGCGCCGCGATCATGTACTTCCCGCACAGCTCCTTGGCAGGGAACGCGGGGGCCGCGGCCGCGGCCGGCGCCGCGGAGGCGGCGGGTGCAGAGGGCGCGGCGGAAGCGGCGGGCGCGGACGGCGCCGCCGAGGGCGCGGG
>CAZHGG010000843.1:0-3273 GCA_964531755.1 uncultured Polyangiaceae bacterium | reverse complement strand
AGCCCGACCCACCCCGCACGAATGACCGCGAGCGAGCTGCTCGCCACGACCAGCCACAAGATCACTCCCTGCAAGAGCGGGCGAATCCCGACCGACTTCAGGCTCGCCCGCGACATCCCCGTGCCGATGAGGAAGAGCGTGATCGTGAGGCCGATGCGTCCCCCCTTCGCGAGCCACGGGTAGACGGGCCCGAGCGCTCGAACATAGGTGTTGAGGACGGCCGCCCCGAGGAAGAAGAGAATGAACCACGGCCACGCGATGGGCTTCTTCTTGCCATCCGCCGGCTTCTCGTCGCGCAGCTGGTACGCACGCACGCTGGCCGTCGCGAGCGTGAGGGGCACGATCCAGAGCGCGCGCGCGAGCTTCACCGTCGTCGCCACGGTGAGCGCCACCGAGCCGTATTTCGCGCCCGCGCCGACGACCGAGCTCGTGTCGTGGATGGCGAGCGCGGCCCACAGCCCGAACTGCGACTCGGTCAGCCCGAACAGGTGGCCGAGGGGCGGGAAGAGCATGAGCCCGGCCGCGTTCAACAGGAAGACGGTGCCGATGGAGACCGACATCTCCTCGTCGTTCGCGTCGACGGCCGGCCCCACCGCGGCGATGGCGCTCCCGCCGCAGATCGCCGTCCCGACCGAGATCAGGTATCCCGCTTTTCGTGGCACGGAGAGCGCGCGCCCCAGCAGCGTCCCCGCGACGAGGGCGAAGGCGATGCCTACGAGCGTGTAGAGAAACCCCGAGCGGCCGGCCCGCAGGACCTCCTGGAGGTTCATCGAGAAGCCGAGCGCGACCACCGAGACCTGGAGCAGGAGCTTGGACGCCTTCCGTGATTCGGCCGCATAGGGATGGGTCGCGAGCATGCCGAAGCCCACCCCGAGCGCCAGCGCCAGCGGAGGTGACGACCACGGCGACGGGACGGCGACGAACAAGAGGAGCGCGAAGAAGACGATGCGAGGCATGAAGGCTAGGGCTCGGTGGGGCGGCGGACGACGCGCGGAGGAAGGGGTGGCAAGCGTACAGGACCTCGCGCCGGCGTGTCGGCACAGACCGACCGCGCTTGACGTGGCGAGGCGAGGCCGCTGTGATGCGGGCATGTTGCCTCGCCGTGCGTTCTTGAAAGGTGCCGCGGTGGTCCTCGGGACGGCCCTGCCCGAGGGCGCCCTCGGTGACGGTGACGCGCCGGCGACTCTGCTGAAGAACGTGGGCTCTCCGCAGGATCTCGCGACTCCGCTCCGCTGGTTCGACCGCCTGCTCACGCCCACCGACGTGTTCTTCGTGCGGAGCCATTTCGGTCCTCCCGCGCGGGATCTGTCGCGGAGGCTCGGCGTCGACGGCCTCGTGAAGACCCCGCTGTCCCTCGCGCCCGACGAGCTCCGCGCGAAGTTCAAGGCCACGACCGTGACGGCCGTGCTCCAGTGCGCGGGCAACGGTCGCGCGCTCCATTTCCCGCGTGTCCCGGGCGTGCAGTGGGGCCAGGGCGCGATGGGTCAGGCCACGTTCACGGGCGCTCGTCTGAAGGACATCCTGGAGCACGCGGGCGTGGGCGCCGACGCGGCCTTCGTGCGAATCGCCGGGGCCGACGCCCCTCCCAAGCCCACCGTGCCTGCGTTCGTGCGCAGCATCCCCCTCGCGCGAGCCATGGCCGACTCGACGCTCGTGGCCTGGGCCATGAACGGCGAGCCGCTCACCCTCGCGCACGGCGCGCCGCTCCGGCTTGTGGTGCCCGGATGGGCGGGCGATCACTGGATCAAATGGCTCACGCACCTCCACCTGCAGAAGGAGGAGGCCGACGGATTTTATATGCAAACCGCATACAAATATCCCGTCGTGCCGGTCGAGCCGGGCGCGAGCGTCAAGCCCGAAGACATGCGCTCGCTCACGACGTTTCCGGTCAAGTCGGTGGTCGCGCGCCCCTCCGAGGGAGGCAAGGTCCCTGCGGGACGGCAGGAGGTCGTCGGCTGCGCGTTCTCCGGCGAGGCCGCGCTGGCCAAGGTCGAGGTGTCGACCGACGGCGGCAGGACCTGGAAGGTTGCCGCGCTCCAGGGACCACCCGACGTGGGGCGCTGGCAGATCTGGCGGCACACGTTCGAGGCGAAGGCCGGACGTCAGACGGTCCTCGTGCGCGCGACGGACAAGAAGGGAAACGTGCAGCCGCAGCGGGCCGCCTGGAACCCGAGCGGGTATTTCCACAACGCGTGGCACAGCGTGACCTGGGAGGTCGTCTGATGCCCGCGCGTCGGGCGGGTCACCACGCGCTCGGCGGAGCGCTGATCGCCATGGTCGCCCTCGGATGTTCGAGGGCCACTCCACCTCCCCCTCCTGCGAGCGTCGACGCTTCAGCTTCGGCCGCGCCACCGCCCGACGGCAAGACGATCGTGAGCGGCGCCTGCCTCTCGTGCCACAGCGACGAGATGCTGGCCCAGCAGCGGCTGCCCAAGGAGAAGTGGGCGGCGACCGTGAAGAAGATGGCGGGCTGGGGCGCGAACCTCGATCCGAGCGACACCGAGACGCTGGTGACCTATCTGGCGGAGAGCTACGGGCCGGACGCGGGGCCGTGGGAGCCCGAGGAGATCACCGCGTCCGCCGCGAAGAGCGCACTTTCGCCTCAAGACGACGGCCCGTTCGCCGCGGGCAGCGCCGCGAACGGCAAGGCGCTCTTCCTCGCGCGCTGCGCCGCGTGCCACGGTCCCGAGGCCCGGGGCCTCGTCGGGGTGAACCTCGTCGAGCGCCCGATCTTGTACCGCGCGGCCGAGCTCGCGGCCACGGTGCGCCGAGGGCGGGGCAAGATGGCGCCGCTGCCCGACACGACTGATCGCGAGATTGCCGATCTGCTCGCGCACCTCCGCTCGCTGCGCGTCCCGTAGCGAGCTGTGGTCGAGACACCTCGCGTCCGCGGTGGGGTACGGTGTCCGTCCATGAAACACTTCCGCGAGCCGCTCGAGGCGTGCGCGTCGGAGCTCCGCCGGCATCCCCGCGTTCGGGGCGGGCGAGCTCACCCGAGCAAGGTGCGCCTTCCACGCTGCCCTCGCGTCCCGCTCGCTGGAGCTCGAACGAAGGGCCCGCGTCACGCAGCGGCGCGGTGCGCCGCGAGGTCACTGACCGCCGCGCGGAGCGCAGAGACCGAGGCCGTGCGCAGGTACACCACCGGCGTGCCCGGCGGGGCCAGGTCCTTCACGCGGTCGCGGAGCGCGTGCGACACCATGCCGACCACGATGAACACCGCGGCGACTCGCCCGAGGGCGTGGCGGGCGCCGCTCGGCACGCGGGTCTCGAAGT
>CAZHGG010000842.1:0-3287 GCA_964531755.1 uncultured Polyangiaceae bacterium | reverse complement strand
TGGGGGAGACCGGCGAGGGCGCTCCCGTGAACGCGAGCGCCGAGTCTCACGCGGGAGAGCGCGTGCTGCTGGGACTCACGCGGGCGGGAGCGCCCGAGACAGTGGGGGCACCTCCTTCCCGGAATCTCACGCACGTAGCGGCGTCCCGCGATCCGCCAGCTTGCGAAGGGCGGCTTGATTCACCTACGCTCGCCCGACCATGGATGCCGAACAAGCACAGGTCGTCGTCGACGGCCGAGGCTGGTTTCGTCGGCTCGCCGACAGCGGTCACCGGAGCGGCGACACGCCCGCCGAGCGTCGGCAGAAGACGCTCGTCACCGGCGTGTCGTTTCTCAAGGTCCTTTTCTGTCCCGCCTGGGTGAGCATGTTCCTGCTCGTGAGCGCCCCGCTCGCCGCCCTGATGCCCGGGCTGTATGCGCTCTCCACGCTCGGCAGCATCGGACGGCAGGCTCGAAACAAGGACTCGGCGCAGTTCGGTACACGGCAGACCTGGCTCATCTTCATGCTGCCGCCCGCGGTGTGCCTGGCGCTGGGCGGCCTGCAGGCGAGCAGCTCTGTGGTGCTATGGAGCTTCGTCGCCCCGATCCTCGCGCTCCTGTTCCGGGGACCGTCCTCCTCGCTGAGGTGGCTCGTGGCGTTCGTCGTCATGGTGGTGGGGACGTTCGTCGTCGAGGCGCTCGGCCTGCTCCCGGTGGCGGAGATGTCGCCGGCGGTGCGGAGCGCGTTCACCTGCATGAACGTCGTCGGCGTCACCGTGCTCACCTACACCGGAGTGCGCTACTACGCACTCCTCCTCGAGGAGGAGCGTCGCACGCAGCAGCGCCTCAACGAGGAGCTCGCGGAGAAGAACGCCCAGCTCGACGCGCAGAACCAGCAGCTCGCCGAGCAGCAGCGCGCGCTGAAGGAGTCGCAGCAGGCGCTCATCCAGAGCGAGAAGATGGCGGCGCTCGCACAGCTCGTGGCGGGTGTCGCCCACGAGCTGAACACACCGCTCGGTGCGATCCGGGCCTCCATCGACAACCTGCTAGGGTCTCTCGACGAGACCCTCGAGATGCTGCCCGACGTGCTCGGGGCTGCGAACGGCGACGAGCGCCAGCAGCTGAAGCTGCTCGTCATGGCCGACGGCAACGCCGGGGCGTGGCTGAGCGCGCGCGACGAGCGTCGGCTCAAGAAGCTGCTCATCGGCGAGCTCACGGACGCCGGCGTACAGGATCCCCCATCCGTGGCGCCGTTGCTCATGCGCTGCGGCGTCACCAGCGTTCCGTCCGACAACGCGGCGCTGCTGCGGTCGCCGCGGGTGGAGGAGCTGCTCCGCGCCGCCGGTGACCTGATCTCGATCCGGCGCACCAGCACGACCATCCGCACCGCCTGCGATCGCGCCGCGAAGATTGTCTTCGCGCTCAAGAGCCACGCGCATCCGGGCGCGCCGGGCCGCGAGTCGACGCGTCAGGCGGTCGTCGAGACGCTCGACAACGTGCTGCTCCTCCACGAGAGCCAGCTCCGGCGCGGCGTCGAGGTGGTCCGCGACTACCAGGACGAGGGCGTGCTCGACGCGCGCCACGACGAGCTCGCTCAGGTCTGGACGAACCTCATCCTCAACGCGGTTCAGGCCATGGAATACGCAGGCCAGCTGATCTTGGAGGTCCGGCGCGAGGACGGCGACGTGAGGGTCTCGGTCATCGACAGCGGTCCGGGCATCCCCGACGACGTGCAGGCGCGCATGTTCGACCCGTTCTTCACCACGAAGCCTCCGGGTGAAGGGACCGGGCTCGGGCTGTCGATCTCGCGCCAGATCCTCGAGCAGCACGGCGGCCGGTTCGAGGTCACCACGCGGCCGGGCCGCACGGAGATCGCGGCGGTGCTGCCGGTGGAGCGCGCATAGTCGGGCGCTGAGCCCCGCTTCCGTGGACAGCGCGGTCGCGCGATGCCTGCGCCCGGGGCGTGAGCCCGTGCCACCGAGCCGAGGGCGGTACCGATGAGTCAAACCTCACCGAGACCACGAGCGATGAGTGAGAGGCTGGCCGAGGTCATCGGCCCGGCGCCCGTGGACTACGAGCAGGCGGCGCTCAGGGTCCGCGGTCTCCTCGACACCGTGGAGGATGACACGCCCGGGGCCGACCGGGCCCTCATCCTGACATCGCTCGCGCATATCCTCGCAAGCCAGGAGCACTTCGCGGCCGCCGCTCGCGAATTCGAGCGTGCGTTCGCGATCTTTGAAGAGACAAGATGCTGGGACCTCGACACCGCCTCGTTCGTCGCGTCTCGACTCGCAGAGATGTATACACGCATCGAGGAGACAGCTCTGGCGCGCACGGCGGTCGCTCGGTCGCTCGAGCTCGCTCGTTCTGGCGCGAGAGAGACGCGGTGTCATCTGATGATTGGCGGGGCATTGCTCCGCCGTATTGGAGACCTCGAGGCGTGCGTCGAGGTGCTGCGTGAGTGGACGGTGGAGGAGGAAGTCCAGCTCGGAGGGGATGAGTATCTCCCCGAGATGGCATGGCTCAACCTCGCGGAGGCTCTCCACGAGCTTCGCGACTACGATGGCGCGGCGTCTGCCTATGCTCGGGGCATCGAGCTCGCCCGCGCGCGCTGGGACAACCCGAGCGCCGACGTCGCCGCCATTGCGGAGAAGCGCGAGCTGGCGCTCGCCGGCAGGCCGCTGGCGAGCCCTGGCGCTCTCGACGCCGATCCGGGAGCAGGAAGCGCCCGGTGACTGCCCCGGTCGGGCACCACGGGCCCCCGAGGGCGCCGCGACGCGCCGCGGGCGCTGGGGTCTCCCCCTGAGCGCGCGGAGGGTCGGCGCTCGTGCCGTATCGAGACTGCCACGTAGGCGCCGACCCGAGCACGCGATTTGGGGGAGACCGGCGAGGGCGCTCCCGTGAACGCGAGCGCCGAGTGTTGCGTGGGAGATCGCTGGCGCTCATGCCGCGCAAGAGCGGGAGCGCACGAGACGAGTGGGGGCACCCCTCCTCGCGGGAGTCCCTCGGGGTTCGCGGCGGGGGCACCCCTCCAAAGACGCCGACGGCCGTCACAGATCCGCGCGCTCGCGCGACGACCGGGCATGCTCCCTCGTCGCCGCCTGCTCACGTTCGCGCTCGGCGCGCTCGGCGCGCTCCCCGTGCTCGCGCCGCGCGGGGCCTCGGCCTCGGCGCCTCGCTCGCCGCCGCTGCGCAACCCGCGCCTGCGGAGCCCGCTGCCCTCGGGCGTGCTGGCGGGGTACGCGGGCGACACGGGTATCCGTCCGGTCAAGGGGGTCGGTTCCGGGGCGAGGATTCCGGTTGCGCCGA
>CAZHGG010000841.1:0-3290 GCA_964531755.1 uncultured Polyangiaceae bacterium | reverse complement strand
GAGTGCAGCTTCTCCTCGCCGGCCCGCGAGCGCCTCGGCGAGGCGGTCCCGCCCGCGGATCGCCGCCGGCCACGCGTTCGGGTCGTCGGGGATCTGCGCGAGCAGGCCGAACGCCGCGAGGAGCTGCGCGACGGTCTTCTCGCCGAAGCCTGCGAGGCCCGGGATGCCGTCTTGCGGATCACCGACGAGGGCCAGAAAGTCGGGCACGAGCGCGGGCGAGAACCCGCGCGCCTCGACGTAGCCCGCGTACGTCGTGGTGCGCTCGCGCGCCCGGTCCACCGTGCGCACGCGGTCGCCCTCGAGGCACTGCGCGAGGTCCTTGTCGGGCGAGAGGATGTCGACCGCGCACTCGGGGAACGAGGCGGCCACGGTGGCGAGCGCGTCGTCCGCCTCGACCTCGACCATGGGGAGGACGCGGACCCCGAGCGCCGCCACGACCCGCTCGACGAGGCCAAACTGCGCCGCGAGCTCCGCCGGGACGCCCGCGTCGTCTTTGTACCCCGCGTAGAGGTCGTTCCGGAAGCTGCGGATCGTGTGGTCGAACGCGTAGACGAGGTGGCTCACGCGCGCCTTCGCGTCGGCGAGGAGCGCGAGCAGCGAGGCGGTGAGCCCCACGGTGGCGGTGACGTCGAGCTCCTCCCCGTCGACCGTGGCCACCTTGCGCGGGCGCTTCGAATAGTGGGCGCGGTAGAGCTCGTAGGTGCCGTCGACGGCGTGCACACGGGTCGCGTAGGCCATGGCGACTCGTACCAAACTTTCGCCGCGCGTGATCAGCCCGCGCGGCCGCGCTTGCGCGGCATCGCCTCGAGCGGCAGGGCGCGCAGCACGTCGGAGTAGCTGACGACCCCTACGAGCCGGCCGTCGGCGTCGACCACCGGCACCGAGGCGACGTCGTGGTCGAGCATGAGGTCGACGATCTCGGCGCAGTCGGCGTCGACGTCGACCGAGAGCACCGGCGTGGTCATGAGCTCGCGCGCCGTGAGCATGCCTAGGAGGCCTCGCCGCTCGGCGCGGCCGCGGCGTGCGCCCGCTCGCGCTCCTTGGCCTCGTCGGACCCGGACACCGTGAGCACCGGGATCGGCGAGAGCCGCACGATCTTCTCCGCCACGCTGCCGAGGAACACCCGGGAGAGCCCGCGGCGGCCGTGGGTGCCCATCACGATGAGGTCGGCGCCCCGCTCCTTCGCCACGGCGAGCACCTGCTGCCACGGCTCCCCCTGGCCGATGACCGCGTCGGTCTTGGGGTAGAGGGTCTTCACCTTGGCGACGGCCTCGTCGAGCTCCTTCTTGGCCTCCCGCGCCATCTCGTCGGTCGGCCAGTACAGGCCCTCGGCGTACGCCGAGTACGACGCCGGCGGCAGCCAGCTCGCGTGGTAGAGCGTGAGCTCCGAGTCGAACTTGCGCGCGAGCGTGACCGCGACGTCGACCGCTCGCGCGGAGGTCTCGCCGAAATCGGTGGGGACCAGGATGTGCTTGAACGCGGTCATGCCGTCACCGTAGCAAGCCTCGCGCCAGCGGTCTCGTCGCCGTCACGTGCGCCCTCCCGAGCCTCGGGCGCAGAACGTGCGCCCGCGCGCAGGCCCTGCGTCGGCGCGCGCATCGGGTCAGGGCGCCGCGCGCGTGGCGTCGTCGCGCTCGTACACGACCCAGTGATCACCCTTGTACTTTACATGGAACGTGTTCGGCTTCGGGTAGAAGCCAGGGCCCCGCACGAGCACGTAGTCGTAGAACGGGTAGAGCTCGGTCACCACCGACTCGGGCATCCACTCCCACCGCTGGAACGGTGGGCGCCCCGGCGGCGGCATGAAGCCGTCCTTGTACGAGAAGGGCCAGTGCTTGAAGTGGGCATACGAGAACTGGACGAAGCCGCCCTTCTCGGCCTGGTAATAGGAGACGTAGTGCAGGAAGGGGCTGTTGTTCACGATGAGCGAGCCCCGGTCGAAGATGAGCCCCGCCACCTTCTTGCCGGGCTCCATCACGGCCAGCGCGTCCTCGATGTCGCCCACCTCGCGCCGCTCGTAGCGGATGAACTTCGTGCACACGTTCACGGTGGAGTGGATGGCCACGGAGAGCAGCCCCACGGTGACGGCGGCGCCGCGCGTGCCCCGGGGCATGCGGAGCAGCGGGATCGACGCGAGCATGCCGGGCACCGCGAAGCGCTTCGCGACGAGCCACACGTCGCCGAGCTGGTCGCCCGTGAAGAAGTAGAGGAAGCCGCACACGATCGGCAACACCACGTAGGCGCGGCTCGCGCGGTGCGAAGGATCGGGGTCGCCCTGGGAGAGCGCGTAGGCCACCACCGCCGCGAGGAGCAGCATGAGCGCGGTCGCCTCGTCGGAGGTGTCGCGGAAGACGTTGAACGTCCAGTTCGGGATCTCGGCGAACGCGAGGCCGAGGTCCGGCTCGCGCAGGAAGAGCGTGCCGAGGCCGCCCGCCGAGCTCTTGCCAGCGCTCGCGAAGAAGGTCCACCACGCGGCCGCGGCCACCGAGGGCGCGACGGGCACGGCGGCGCGGAGCCACGCGCGCGGGCGCGTCCACGGGAAGAGCGCCGCGTACCCCACGCCGAACAGCGCGAACGGGAACACGTGCGTGAAGAACAGCGTGGTGGAGAGCGCGCCCAGGAAGAGGCCTGTCCCCCGGCGCGGGCGGCGCATGTCCTCGATGCCCACGGCGAGGCCCCAGAACATGAGCGGGATGCCCAGGAGGTAGGGCAGAAACCCGAGCGTGAACATCGCGTTCACGAGCATGGGGATGGAGAAGAGGCACAGCCGCTCGTCCTTCCCGAGGGCGCGGAGGAGCTGCCGGAGCGCCAGCGGCGTGCCGCCGAGGTAGAGGCACGAGATGGCCGCGTGCGCGAAGGGCACGCCGAGCACGTACGCGAGCACCGAGCCGAGCAGGTAGGTGAAGACGTACTGCGTGCCGCCGAGGTTCGAACGGTAGAAGTCGGCGAGGTGCAGCGCGGGATCGTTGAAGTCGTGGATGACCTTCAGCGTCGCCATGTGGAAGGGCGCGTCTTGAAGGGGCGGGTGCTTCACGATCCACGCGGGCGCGGACGCCAGCACGGCGACCGCGAGGTACGCGAGCGTCGAGGGGCGGAGTCCGAGGGGCGGTCGCATGCGCGCGCGCACGGTACACGATTCCCCGATCGGCCGCACAACGTGTAAGCTGCCGCGCACCTTGAACGCCAGGCCGAGCCCATCGTCGACGCAACCGCGGGAGGTGAGGCCATGACCACCGCGAGGGACGACGAGCCGCTCGCATCGGCGGCGGCGCCCGGCAGCGACCCGACGC
>CAZHGG010000840.1:0-3293 GCA_964531755.1 uncultured Polyangiaceae bacterium | reverse complement strand
ACCACCAACATCGACTTCAGCGCGAAGCTCCACGGCGAGCTCGACCGGATGCGCACCTACCGCCGGACGCGCTTCGACATCGACCCGTCGGGCTTCACCGTCCACACCGAGGGGGGCGCGTCGCACAAGGAGAAGAAGATCGACCTCCCGGAGAGCTGGGTGAAGGGCTTCCTCCAGGTGCACGCGACGATGTCCCTGGGGCTCACGCGCTTCCGCATGGAGCCGGTCGACCTCTTCAACCTCTGCCGCTTCCTCCGGCGGCACAAGGCGAAGGTGTCGCCCCGCGCGATGCGCTTCGAGCTCACCCCCGGCGCCCCCGTCCGCGTCGTGATGGAGCCCTGGAACCACGCGATCGAGCTCTCCCCCGCCTCCGTGTACGAGGGCCCCAAGCCCGCGGTGATCCGCACCTGGGGGCGCGACCGCCTGCTCACCCTCGCCCGGCTCATCCCGCAGGCGCAGAAGGTCGACGTCTTCCTCGCCGGCGAAGGGCTCCCGACGCTCTACGTGGTCGACCTCGGCGAGCTCACCTTCACCCTCGGCCTCTCGGGCTGGACGGACAACGACTGGACGAGCGGCAAGCAGAAGTTCGACCTCCTCACGCGCCGACTCCCGGCGACCGCGCAGGAGGTGATGAGCACCTACGAGGCCCTGAAGAAGACGCGCTACGCCAAGGACGTCGCCCTCGCGCAGGAGACCCAGCTCGGCGCCGAGAAGACCCGCGGCGCCCTCTCGTACCTCTGCCAGGTGGGCCGCGCGATGTACGACCTCGGGGGCGGGGTGTACCGCCACCGCGAGCTCTTCACCGAGCCCTTCACGATCAAGGAGGCGCAGGCGGCCGTGAAGCCCGCGGCGGCGACAGCGTCGGGCGCGTCGGGCGGGCAGACGGCGGAGGAGGCGAAGGCCCAGGCGATCTTCAAGGCCGGGGGCGTGATGATCACCGCGCGGCGGCCCGTGCCGACGGGCGGGTACAAGCTCTCCGGGAGCGTGAAGGACGCGAGCGGCGCGCGGGTCCGCCCGACGCTCGCGGTCGACGCGGAGGGGCGCATCGTCGAGGCGACTTGCAGTTGCGCGCAGTTCACGAAGTATGGTCTAACCAAAGGGCCCTGCGAGCACATCCTGGCGCTCCGCCTGGGCCACATGAGCCGCCTCGAGCAGGAGGACGGCGGCTGACGACGGAGGAGATCGGTCAGAGAGGGAATCGAAGCGCAACGTGTCGCCCGAGGACGGGGCGCGGTGAGGTGTCGGTCGATCCTGGCAATCCGTGCGGTGCTACGCCGCGCATGCCGACACGCTCCCCATCCGTCACGGGAGCATTCGTCACCCGCGTACTACGCGGGCTAGGGGACGCAGCTGGTTGGGTCCCTCCGGGACCCGCGTCCCCGCTAGCCCGCGTAGTACGCTTGTAGTGGAATGCTCGCGTCCAAAGGTCGTTCGCTGGACATCAGGCGCCTCCCGCGCCTCGTCCTCGGGTGACAACGTTGCGGGAGAACCAACGACCCCTTCGATCGCCGCGCAACTCCCCCCGTCCGTGGCAACGGAGCACGCGATGGCCGACGACGAGAAGGCGAAGCTCTACAAGCGGCTGGTGTCGAGCGCCAACGAGTGGCAGGTGCTCGAGCGGATGCGGGTCAACGGCTTCTGGCCGCGCTACAAGGACCTGCCCGCCGACCCCCCGAAGGAGGTCGCCGAGCGCGCGAAGATCGAGGCCGAGCTGACGAAGCTCCGGGCGCAGGCGACGGCGGTCCACGACCCCGCGAAGGCCCTCGCGGAGGAGCGGAAGCGCCGCTGGGAGGCGTCGAAGAAGCGCCGCAAGGAGTCGAAGGCGAAGCGCGCCGCCGACGCGAAGCAGCGCCGCGACGCCTACGCGGCGTACCGCAAGGCGCGCGTCGTCCACCTCGGCGAGGGGGTGAGCGCGGGGCTCCAGGCGGTGCAGAGCGACGCCGCGAAGCTCACCGCGAAGGGGCTCCCGGTGCTCAACACGAGCAACGACCTCGCGATGGTGCTGGGCGTGACGCTCCCGCAGCTCCGGTGGCTCACGTACCACCGCCGCGGCGCGACGCTCGTCCACTACCGGCGCTACGAGATCCCGAAGAAGTCGGGCGGCGTTCGCCGCATCTCGGCGCCGAAGCCGAGGCTCGCGGCGGCCCAGCGCTGGGTGCTGAAGAACGTGCTGGAGAAGCTCGAGGTCGCGGCGCCCGCGCAGGGCTTCGTGAAGGGCCGCTCGCTGGTGACGGGCGCGACGCCGCACGTGGGCAAGGCGCTGGTGCTCAACCTCGACCTAAAGGACTTCTTCCCGTCGATTACGTGGCGGCGGGTGAAGGGGCTCTTCGTCAAGCTCGGGTACAGCGAGCACGTCGCGACGGTGCTCGCGCTCCTCTGCACCGAGCCGCCGCGCGTGGCGACCGCCCTCGACGGCAAGACGTACCACGTCGCCCTCGGCGAGCGCGTGCTGCCGCAGGGGGCGTGCACGAGCCCGGCGATCACCAACGCGCTCTGCCGTCGCCTCGACGCGCGCCTCGCGGGCCTCGCGCGGCGCTTCGGGTACGGCTACTCGCGCTACGCCGACGACCTCACCTTCGCGAGCGACACGGGCAAGGACGTGAACGCGCTCCAGTGGTCGGTGCGCCAGGTGATCACGGCGGAGGGCCTGACGGACAACCCCGCGAAGACCCGCGTGATGCGCGCGTCGCAGCGCCAGGAGGTCACCGGGCTCGTCGTCAACGACAAGCTCACGGTGACCCGCGAGTACTACAAGACCCTGCGGGCGACGCTCTTCAACTGCGCGAGGCACGGGATGGCGAGCCAGAACCGCGACGGCCACGCGGACTTCGCCGCGCACCTGCGGGGCAAGGTGGAGTTCGTGGCCTCCGTCGACGCCGCCCGCGGCGCGAAGCTGCGGGAGGCGCTCACCGCCGCGCTCGCGAAGCCGTAGGGGCGCGGGGCACGGGCTGGTCGGCGACGACGGTTCGTCCGGGGACGGATGCTCCGTGCGCGTCGGACGCTGCGAGCCACGCCGCGCTCGCCGCGACGGTTCGGCGGCGCCGATCGCGCGCGCCATCGCCTCACGCCGCGCGTCTCTGATAGAGTCCCTGGCGACGTCATGCGAAGCCGCAGCGAGCAGATCGAGGTGATCCTCCGGGAGGGGACGTGGCCCTGGGCGCGCGCGCAGCTGCGGCCCGGCGAGGCCATCGACGACCGACAGTATGGGGACTTCATCCAGGTGACGCCGGAGGAGGTCTTCGAGCACGTGATGGTGCAGGGCTTCGACCTCGCCACGGTGTGGACGCCGAAGG
>CAZHGG010000839.1:0-3297 GCA_964531755.1 uncultured Polyangiaceae bacterium | reverse complement strand
TAAGCGCGCCGTCGTCTCGCCGCCTAAACCGAGGAGCGCTGGGGCGCGCTGCCCGAGAGGAATCCGCCCACCGCGCCGGCGCGCATCGGCGCGGAGCCGCCCACCCGCGCCGGCCTCCGCGCGCTGCCCCTCCCGCGAGGCGCGGGCGTGCCCACCGAGGCGGAGCTGCTCGAGCTCGGGCGCGCGGCGTTCGTCGCCTACCCGCTCCAGGTGGCCACGTACGCCCGGCCTGCCCTCGCCCGCTCCGACGTGCGCGAGCGCTACGGGCTCGACGAGCGCGACGGAGAGGTCAACGGTCTGGTGGTCGCGGAGGCCGCGGGCGGCGCGCTCGTGCACGCGCTCACCTGCGCCACCTGCCACTCGACCGTCGAGGGCGGGCGCTGGGTACCGGGAAAGACCAACGCGCGGCTTCGGCTCGACCGCCTCATCGCAGACGAGGGCGGAGGCGGCCCCGAGCTGTGGGGCCCCGGGCGCGTCGACGTGACGAGCGACGGCGTCGAGAACCCGACGGCGATCACGGACCTGCGCCCCGTGCGCTTCCAGGTGAACCTCCACAAGGCGGCCACGGTCCGCAACGGGCTCGTGCCGCTGGCGATTCGCATCGAGACGCTGTGCATCACGAGCCTCGGCGAGTCGCACCGGCCCCCGCGCGAGGTCGCCCTCGGGCTTGCCCTCTACGTGCGGAGCCTCGGCGAGGGGCTCGCGCTCCCCGAGGCCACGGGCCGCGGCCGGGAGGTGTTCTCGCGCGAGTGCGCGGGGTGCCACGCGGGCGAAGGGCTCACGGGGCCCGCCGTGCCGCTCGCGGCCGTGTCGGGCAACGCGCCCATCCTCGAGAGCCCCGAGCGCACGACGGGCACCGCCCGCGTCCCCTCGCTCCGAGGCGTCGGCGACCGCGCGCCGCTCCTGTCCGCCGGAGAGGCGCCCTCGCTCGACGCGCTGCTCGGGCCGCCGTCGGCCTCCGCGCCGCGCGGGCACACCTTCGGTCAGGCGCTCTCACCGGACGACCGCGCGAGCCTGCTCGCCCACCTGCGCGCGCTGAGGTAGCCGCGCAGCCGCCGTCGCCGTACGGGCGCCCGCGGTCGGGGCAGGGTACACTCCCACCCGCGCCACGCCGGCGTGGGAGAAGCTCATGCCCCTCGATCGCCGCTAGGACGTGACGCGAGACGCCGTCGACCCGCACGTGGGGGCGCGAGGTCGCCGCATCGTGTTCATTCCCTGGGACCCCGTCGAGGGCGAGGAGTGGGCCATCAAGACCGCGCAGTGGAACCACGCGACGGCCAACAAGTACGAGATCGTCCACTACACTCCGGCATCGGCAGCCCCTTCCTCCGCATCGCGAACGGCGAGCCCATCACGGCGATCTACATCCGCGGGCACGGCAACCCGGGCGTGCCCTACATTCAGGTGAAGGTGACCGTGGGGAACACTGTCGCGGAGCGAAAGTTGCCTATCACCGAGGCCTGCGATCGGCTCATCGCCAGCGGCCTCTTGCCGTCGTTCTCCGGGGTCATCAAGTTCTTCCACTCTCGGAGTACGCAGACGACGGCGCGGGGGGGATCCACAAGATGGTGGAGCTCGCGGGGCTCAACAGCCCGCCGCCTCACCTCGCAGGGCTCGCCACGTCCCGCGCCTCTCAGGCGCGCGTGATGGTGTAGACCCTCCCACCCACGATCGCTCTCGAGCCGTCGCTGGTGTCGCCCTCGCCCCGGGGGGCCACTAGGCAGCTCAGCGGCGATCCGTCCCGACGCGCAGGAAGGTCTCCCAGGTCACGCCCCAGCGAAACCCCGTCTTGAGGGAGTCCTCGCGCTGCGCCGCGCGGAGCCTCGAGCACGCGCGAATGACCTCGTGCACCTCCAGCCGATCGAACCACGAGCCGTGCGTAAAGCAGGAGTCGATGCGGATCTCGCGGACGTCGACGCGCGCGAGGGGCTGGTCACACACGGGGCACACGCGCTCCGCCTCGGGGATCGCGGCGGCGCCGCGCGCGCGCTCCGCGAGTCGCGCGGAGGCCTGGTCGAGCTCGCGGTCGGAGGCCTCGTCGAGGCCGCGGAGGATCTGCACGCTGGCCTCGGACCCGAGCCAAAGGCCCCCACACACCTCGCACCCGTGCGCGGCGAGAGCTCCGGGCGCCGGAGTGAGCGTCGCCCGGCATGCCGGACACGCGAGGTGCGCCTGTCTGTACATGCCCGCGACTCTAGCCGACCTCGCCGCCTCGCGCAGCCAAGCCGGTGCTCACTTGAATCGAGCCCGAAATCCCACGGCTCCCGCCTTCGGCTTCTCACGAGAGCCGTGGGCTTCCGGGCTCGATGACCGCTACGTGTGCACGTCGCCTTCGGACGATTCAGGATCGGCGGAACTGGGTTCCGCCTTACCCGGGGCGGGGCCCGCTCACCGCGCGCGCGATCGCCATGGCCCGCGCCTTCAGCCCGCGCACTCCTGGGTCGAGCAGGCGAAGTGGCCAAGCTTCGGGTCGAACGCGCAATAGGGCTTCTGGCCGAACTGCCCCTGGCCGGTGCAGTCTTCGTCGTCGACGCAGGTGTCGGCCGGCGTATGGCAGAAATACCCCACGAACGGCGTGTAGTGGCCGCAGCTCCCGAGCGACGGCGAGCAGTACCCGGCGCCCCCGCCGCAGTCGCGGTCGACTCGGCAGTTCGAGGTGGTGAGGCACACGTGGTTGTCCGACCGGAACCCGCCGTTGCACGCGCACACCCCGAAGGCGCCGCCGCACTGCGCGTCGCTGGTGCACACGTCGTAGGTGCAGCGCCAGCCGTCGTGCCCATTGCCGTCGCAGCGGCCGTTGCGCCCGCTCGTGCACTCGGCGTGCGTCCGGCAGTCGACCGGGGGGCCGCCGCCGGCCTCGGGCGTCTCGGGATCGGGGCGCGTCGCGCGGGTCTCGGAGCAGGCCGTGGCGGTCGCGCGGTGCAGCTTCGGCGCGCGCCCAGCGTCGGTCGGGGTGGCGCTGTCGGGGATGATCACGGCGCCGTCGGGGGTGGTCACGGCGCCGTCGGGGGTGATCACGGCGCCGTCGGCGCTCGCGTCGACCGCGGTCACGAGCGTGCCTCCGCACCCGAGGGCGGCGCCGAGCGCGCAGAAGACCGACACCGCGAGCGCCCCGACGATCCGACGTTGAACCATGCCCCGTCGTACCACGCGTCGGCGCCCTGGGCACGGCGCTGCCGCTTGCCCCCGACGCCGCCACGAGTAGCCTCCACTCATGGGTTCGCTCATCCGCCGCAGGTCCTTGCTCGCGCTCGTCCTTGGCTCCGGGGTCGCGGTTGCGGCGTGCGGCGAGGCCTC
>CAZHGG010000838.1:0-3300 GCA_964531755.1 uncultured Polyangiaceae bacterium | reverse complement strand
GGGGGCGCCCCGAACGCTCCGGCGCGCGCGAGCGCGAACGCGCGGTCGCGGTCGGCCATCGCGACGGTCACGTTCAGCCCGGCGGAGTCGCTCGGCGCCTTCGCGGCCGCGGGGGGCGGGACGCTGCGCTGCGCCTCGGCCTTCGCCTCGGCCATGGCGGCGAGGAGCTCGTCGCGGAGCTTGCCGGCGTCCGCGGGGCGCACGTGGGTCTCGCGATCGACCGCGCGCTCCAGCACCGCCGAGACCTGCGGGGGTAGCGTGATGCCGAGGCTCGCGGGGGTCGGCGAGGCCGTCTCCTTCTCGACCGCCTTGGCGAGCGCCTGGGCGATCCCCTCGGCGTGGCGCACCTTCTTCATCGCCAAGAGCTCGAGCAGGAGCAGCGCCAGCGCGTACACGTCGGTCCACGGGCCGAGCGGCCCGAAGCGCCGCAGGAACTGCTCGGGCGCGCCGTACGAAGGCGAGCAGAGGGCGATCCCGCCCATGGTCTGCACGCTCGCCACGACGCCGAGCGTTGGCTCGAAGATCTTCGCGAGCCCGAAGTCGAGCACCTTGATGCGCATCGAGCCGTCGCGGGTGCGCGTGAAGAACAGGTTTCCCGGCTTGATGTCGCGGTGCACGATGCCCTGCGCGTGCGCGTGCGCGAGCGCGGAGAACGCCGGATCGAGGAGGTTCATGGCCTCCTCGAGCGTGTAGGGCTTCTTCGCGGCCACCCGCGCCTTGAGCTCGCGCGAGAGCGGGTGCCCGTCGAGCCACTCCAGCACCATGTAGGGTACGCTCTCCCCGGTCTTCGGAGAGGTGAGGGTGCCGCTCGAGATGCCCCGCACGATGTCGAGCGAGCCCTGGCTCAACCGATAGAGGATGCGGGTCTCGTCCTTGAACCGCTGCATGAACTGCTCGGTCATCTCCGCGTCGACCGTGGAGTGCAGCCGAAGGCACTTCACCGCGACGGGCTCACCGAGGCCCTCGTGGGTGGCCTTGTAGACGAGGCCAAAGCCGCCGCCGTCGACCACCTTCTCGAAGCGAAGCTGGTCGATCGTCGCGCCGACGAGGCCGAAGTCATCCGCGGGCATGGCCGCAGGATACGCCGATTGTGCGCCCGTGGGACCAGCGTAGGATGGGGCCAAGGTACCCCTTGCGAAGATCCCTCGAGAGCGTGTGCGTCTACTGCGGGTCCAGGCCCGGAAATCGCCCTGAATACGCGCGCGCCGCCGTCGAGCTCGGGCGAGCGCTCGCGCGCCGTCGCATCCGCCTCGTGTACGGCGGCGCGAGCGTGGGCCTCATGGGGAAGGTGGCCGACGCCGTCCTCGAGGGGGGCGGCGACGTGATCGGCATCCTCCCTCGGTGGCTCGAGGCGAAGGAGGTCGGGCACCCCCGCCTCACCGAGCTCCACCTCGTCGACACCATGCACACGCGAAAGGAGCGCATGATCGAGCGCGCGGACGCGTTCATCGCGCTCCCCGGCGGGCTCGGCACCTACGACGAGCTCTTCGAGGTGCTCACGTGGTCGCAGGTCGGGCTGCACGAGAAGCCCATCGGCCTGCTCGACGTCGGCGGCTACTTCGGGCCGCTGCGCGCGCTCGTTCGCCACACCGTCGCCGAGGGCTTCGCCACCTCCGAGCATGAGGGCCTCTTCGTGTCGAACCCGGAGCCCGACGCCCTGCTCGACGACCTCGTCCGGTTCGAGCGACCCATCTACGGGTCGAAGTGGGTGGACGGTCCCGAGCAGCGCCGCCGGCCGTGACGCCCGCGCTCGAGGCTCTCCTGCGCGCGGAGGTCGAGCGCGCCCTCATCGGCGCGCCCCCGAGCCACGACCTGTCGCACGTCGAGCGCGTGCTCCGCACGGCCGAGCGACTCGCCGCGCGGGAGGGGGCTGATCGCGACGTGTGCCGGGCGGCGGCGCTGCTCCACGAGCTCGTCAACTTGCCCAAGAACCACCCCGACTCCGCGCGCTCCGGGGACCTGTGCGCGGGGGAGGCGGCCCGCGTGCTCGTGGGCGCGGGCGCCGACGTGCGCTTCGTCGAGCGCGTCGCCCAGGCGATCCGCGACCACGCGTTTTCGAAGGGCGTCGTGCCGGACACGCTCGAGGGCAAGGTCCTCCAGGACGCCGATCGCCTCGACGCCATTGGGGCCATCGGGGTCGCGAGGTGCGTGGCGACCGCGGCGGAGATGGGCTCGCGCCTCTACGACCCGCAGGACCCGCGCGCGCGCGCCCGCCCGCTCGACGACAAGGCCTTCGCGCTCGACCACTTCGAGCGCAAGCTGTTCCGCATCCCCGCGCTGCTCCACACCGCCTCGGCGCGGGAGCTGGCCGAGGAGCGGGTCGCCTTCATGCGCGCCTTCGTGGCGCAGCTCGGTCGCGAGGTCGGCTTCGACCGCTAGACGTCGTCTCGGGGCGAGCCCGAGGCGGACGCGCGTGCGGCGCGCGTGAGCTAGACCGTCGGCAGGCGCGAGCGGGGCGCCCCGAGCGGGAAGGCGAGCTCGAGCTCCACGATCTCGCGCTCGTTCAGCGTCACCCCGCCCGCGGCCGCGTTCTCCTCGACGTGCGCGAGCGTCGCGGCCTTGGGGATGGTGAAGAGGGAGCCGCGGCGCACGAGGAACGCGAGCGCCGCCGCGTGCGGGCTCACGCCGTGGTCGGAGGCGATGTCGGCGAGCACCTCTGCGCTCTCCGCGCTCGGCGCGACGAGCTCCCCCGAGGCGAAGGGCGAGGCGCCGATCACGGAGACGCCGAGGCGCTCGCACATCGGGAGGAGCACGTGCTCGATGTCGCGCTCGCCCAGGTGGTAAAGGAGCTGGTTTGCCACGATCTCGCCCGGCTCGGCGAGCCCGCACGCCTCCTCGAGCTCCGGCACGTCGAAGTTGCTCACGCCTATATATCTGATCTTTCCCTCGCGGCGGAGGGTCTGGAGGGCGCGCAGGGTCATCGTGAACGGGATCTCGCTCGGCCGGTGCAAGAGGTAGAGATCGAGGTGATCGGTGCGCAAGCGGCGCAGCGAGCGCTCGCACGCGAGGATCACGCCCGCGTACGTCGCGTGGTCGGGCTGCACCTTCGACGTGAGGAACACCTCGGCCCGGCGCCCCGCGATGGCCTCGCCCACGATCTCCTCGACGCCGCCGCGCCCGTATACCTCGGCCGTGTCCACGTGGGTCATGCCGAGCTCGAGGCCCCTGCGCAGCGCCCGCACGGCGTCGCCGCGCGGCGACGCCTCGAGGCGCCACGTGCCCTGGCCGATCACGGGCAGCGTCGCGCCGGACTGTCCGAGCGCGCGCCGCTTCATCGCCCGCGCGTGCGCTCCCCGTCGG
>CAZHGG010000837.1:0-3302 GCA_964531755.1 uncultured Polyangiaceae bacterium | reverse complement strand
GCGGGGTCGAGGCGCTGGCGCAGCTCCGCGCCCTCGAGGTGCCTCGCGATCGCGTCGACGACGGCGGCGTCGAGCGCGCGTGGCGGGTCGAAGCGGCAGTCGCCCGCGGCGCGGCGTCGCTCGGCGAGGTTCGCCTCGAGGAAGGTGAGCGGGAGCGCGTCGCGCGGGCGCGCCAGCCTCGCGAGCGGAGCGGGGAAGGGCAGCGCGCGGGCCGCCTCGGTGGGCAGGCGCACGGCGTAGCTCGGGGTGCGGAAGCCGAGCCGCGCGTAGAACGCCATGGCCGGGTTCTGCTCGAGCACCTCCGCGGCGAGCACGGCGGGCGCCCCCCGGGTGAGCTCGGTCGCGACTCCGCCGAGCCGCGCGAGGAGGGCTCGCGCCGCGCCGAGGTGGCGGGCGTCCTCGGAGACGACGAGCGACCGGACCTCGCACGTCCAGCGGACCGCGCGCGTCGCGCCGTGGCGATCGAGCCACCCCTCCACCTGCCCGACCGCGTCGCCGCCCACGCTCGCCACGAGGTGGACGTGCCGCCCTGAGACGGCGGTGGCGCCCCGCGCGCGGGCCTCCTCGGACAGGCGCGCCGCGAGCTCGTCGTACACGCGGTCCTCGCGGCTGCCGGGGTAGCTCCCCCAGCTCTCGTGCACGTCCCACAAGAGGCGCCACAGCTCCGCGAGGCGCCGGCCGTCGCTCGGCGCGGGTGCGCGGACCTCGACCGGGCCGTGCGCGCTCAGCTCGGCCACGGCGTGGTGTCTCGGTCGGAGGTCGCCATGGGCACGTCGGCTGGGAGTGTGTATTCTACATGTTCGAGGCAGAGGCCGTGGGCGGGCGCGGTCTGCCCAAGGTCGCGGCGGTCCTTGGTGGCGAGGGCGCGGGCGAGGCCGCCGGGCGCGAGGTGGGCCCGCCCCACGTCGACGAGCGAGCCGGCCACGATGCGCACCATGTTGTAGAGGAACGCGCTGCCCTCCACCACGAGCTGCACGAGGCGCGGATCGGGGGTGCGCACGAGCTCGACCCGCGTGAGCGTGCGCACGGTGTTCTCCCGCGCGTCGCCCGCGCCGCGGAAGGCCGCGAAATCGTGCGTGCCGAGCACGCTGCCGCACTCGGCCTCGAGCGCGTCGAGCCGCACCTCGTAGCCCACGCGCCAGGCCCTGTCGGCGAGCGCGGGATCGCGAACTTTATCGAGCAAGATCGAATACCTGTAGCGCTTCGAGCGGCTCGCGAAGCGCGGGTTGAAGCCCGGCGGCATCGCCCGCACGCGGCGCACGGCGATGTCGTCCGGCAGCTCGCGGTTCAGGGTCTGGAGCCAGCCCCGCGGCGGGAGGGCGAGCTCTGCGTCGAAGGCCACGAGGTTGCCGTCGGCGTGCACCCCGGCGTCCGTGCGGCTCGCGAAGCGGAGGGACGAGGCCGTCGGGTCGATGGCCCGCAGCGCGCGTGACAGCTCCCCCTCGATCGTGGGCACGTCGCGCTGCGCGGCGAAGCCCGAGTACCGCGTGCCGCGGTACGCCACCTCGAGCAGCACGCCCCTCGGCCTCCGCGACGCGGGTGGGCTCGGCTCGGTGGCCTCGTCGGTCGCGGCGTCGGGGGCGTCGGGGGCGTCGCTCGGGTTAGCCACCGCCCGCGTCTCCGGGGAGCGCGGGGGACGAGTCGGGCAGCTGGGCGCCGCGGTCGGGTGGCCCGAGCTGCTCGGTCGTGAGCGGGGGCGCCGCCGCGCACACGCGCCCCGAGCACACGCTCGACAGGCAGTCGTCGTCCCTCAGGCACTCGTCGCCGAGCGGCCGACGCGTCTCGCCGCACGCAATGGCCAGCGACGCGGCGAGCGAGGCCGCGAGCGCCACGCGAGCCGCGCGGGGCCTGCGCGGGCTCACCGGGTCTTCAGCAGGATGGGGACCGCGACGTCCACGCAGCCGCCCTTCGGCGCCGGGTAGCCGCCCGCGCGCATCGACGCGGCGATGCACTGCGCCACGCCCGCGTTGCCCGTCGAGTTCGACGCCACCGAGGCGGAGCACGCGAGGCCGTTCGTGCCGAGGCGGAGGGCGATCGTCACGCCGCCCTTCAGCGTCGCGTCCTGCGACAGCGCCTGATCATAACATTTGTGGGCGGCCTTCGCCCGGAACGCGAGCATGGTGGCCATGTCGGGGTGCCCCGTGCCCGTGCACTTCTTCGCCTCGCAGCCGTTCGAGAGGTAAACGTAGTTGATCTTCTTGGCCGCGTCCGGGCCGGCGTCCTCCTCGGGCGGAGGCAGCGGGATGTCGTCGTCTGTGTTCCGCGTGGGGGGGACGAACGCCACGGCCGCGTCCGGAGGGGGCGGCGGCGTGGGGGCGGGTTGGCACTTCTTCCAGCCGATCACGGCGCCCACCGCCACGAGCATGAGGACCGCACCCGCGATGTACTTGCCGTTTCCAGAAGGGAGTCCCGCCGGCGGCGGCGTGGAAGGGGTGCTCATGATCCTCTAGTCCTCGGGGTCCTCAGGTCTCGAAACGCGACGAAGCGCGACGAGTATACAGGGGAGACCTCGCGCGCACTCAAGTTTGCGCACTCGGGGCGAAAAGCGACAGCGCCGTGTCGCCGTAAATCCTCGTATCCTCAAGGAATAAACCGGGCGCGACCCCCGCGGCGTCGGACGAGGCGTGCTCGAGCACGACGATGGCGCCGGGGGCCAGCCGGGCCGCGAGCGAGGGCAGGAGGGCCTGGGTCTCGGCGAGCGCCGCGTAGGGGGGGTCCAGGAAGACCAGGTCGAACGGCCCGGCGTCGCGAAGGCGCGGTGCGTCGAAGAGCGCCCGGTCCACGGGCACCCGGAGCACCGTCGCCCGGTCGGCCACCCCGAGGGTCCGGACGTTCTCGTCGAGGGCGCGCAGGGCGTCGCGGGCCTTCTCGACGAAGACGCACCGCGCGGCGCCCCGAGAGAGCGCCTCGAGGCCCAGCGCGCCCGTGCCCGCGTAGAGGTCGAGCGCCTGCGGCGGGGCGCCTGCGAAGGCGCCGCGGGACGTGAGGATGGAGAACAGGGCCTCCCGCACGCGGTCCTGCGTGGGGCGCGTCGCGGTGGAGCGGGGCGCTACGAGGCGCCGTGAGCGGAGGTCGCCTCCTGTGATGCGCATGGGGCCGCACGTGCCTATCGGAGTTGGCCCGCGCTGAGAAGAGTCGACGGCGCGTGGAGCCGCACGGTATTCTTTGGCCCGGCATGCGAACCCGAACCCCCCTCACCGCTCTGGCGCTCTCGATCCTCGCTCTCTCGCTTGGCGCCCCGAGCGCGGCGTTCGCGGCCCCGCCGAGCGCCCCCGCGGCGCCGCCCCCCCGCCCGGCGCCCG
>CAZHGG010000836.1:0-3303 GCA_964531755.1 uncultured Polyangiaceae bacterium | reverse complement strand
GACGGGGCGCGCCCCGGGTCGGGGCTGGCCTGCGTGCCGCCGCTCGGCCGCGTGACCAGGATGGCGACGACGACGGCGGCGAGGGCGATGCCGGCACCCGTGAGCAGGAGCTTGGCGGGGCCTGCCGCTCGGGTCTGCGCCGCGTCGCCGTCGGCCGCGGGAGGGGGCGGGAGCGTGGGCGGGGGCGGCGCCGAGGTCACCGACGCCGCGGCGATGCTGGGCCGCGCGAACGGCTCGGCGGCGCCGTGGGTGCCTCCGTGCGACACCCCGGGGGGCTCGGCCATCGTGAGCCCGTCGTGGTGGCTCGGCGGGCGTGGGGGCTTCGGATCCTTGAGCACGACCGTGCCGGTGGGGCCGGACGGCATCTCGATCTTCAGCTCGAGCGGCGCCTGCATGCCGGGCCCGAGCCCCGACACCGCGCCGCGGCCGAGCTCCGAGAACGCCAGGGCCGACGGCCGCGCGATGTCGCGGGAGTGTCGGCCCATGTCCTCGGGCGGCACGTACGCCCGCATGCGCGCGATGAGGGCGCGGCCCCGGTCGTCCGCATAGGGCTCGAGCGCCTCCGCCATGGCCAGCGCCGACGAGAAGCGCGCGTCGGGCTCGCGGGCGAGGCCCTTGTGGATGACGGCGGCGAGCCCCTCGGGCAGGTGCGGCGCGAGGGTCTCCAGGGGGTCGGGGTCCGCCGTGAAGAGCTTGAACAGCAGCTCGGTGAGCTGGCCGCTCTCGGTGGTGAACGGCGTGCGCCCGGAGAGCAGCTCGTACATGATGACGCTCACCGAGTAGACGTCGGTGCGGCCGTCGACCTCCTTCGGCGACTTCGCCTGCTCGGGCGACATGTAGAGCGGCGTGCCGAGGGCGGAGTGGGTCTGGGTGAGCGCCTCGCTGCCGGGCGTCTGGACCTTGCTGATGCCGAAGTCAAGGATCTTGACGAAATCGGTGTCGCCGTCTTTGGTGACCACGAAGCAGTTCGAGGGCTTCATGTCGCGGTGGATGATGCCCGCGGCGTGGGCGGCCTGGAGGGCGCGCAGCACCTGGAGCGCGTACCAGACCACCCGCTCCGCCGCGATGCCCGGGCGCCCCTCTTGCTCGAGCACCTGCGCGAGATCGCGGCCGTCGAGGCAGTCCATCACGAGGTAGGGCGCGCCCGACGGCAGCTTCCCCACGTCGTCGACCTTCACGACGTGGTCGCTGATGATGGCCTTCGCCGCCACGCCCTCGTTCAGGAACCGGTCGACCGCGCCAGGCAGGTCGACGTACTGCGGGTTCATGAACTTGATGGCCACGGGCGCGCGCAGCAGGAGGTGGTACGCGCGCACGACCGCGCCCATGCCCCCCTGCCCGAGGATGCGATCGACCTGGTACTTGCCGTCGATGACCTCCCCCGGCTGGGGGTAGGCCGACTTGGGGTCATGGGCCATTCGGAACGGGTAGAATAGGGAGGGTTGCCCGCGGACGCCAGACGCGCGATTTCTGGGGGATCGGAGCCCCGGGTTTTTCGCTATACGTGGCCGCATGAGCACGACGCCGAGCGCCCCGCCGTCCCCCCCTCCCGCGGCTCCGGGCGCGCCCGCGCAGAGCACGCCCGCCACGCCCGCGCAGACCCTCGACGCGATGGACGCGAAGGCGCTGCTCGGCGGCGGCGAGGCCCGCATCGCCCAGCAGCACAAGCGCGGCAAGCTCACGGCGCGCGAGCGCATCGACCTGCTCCTCGACCCCGGCTCGTTCGTCGAGATCGGGCGGTTCGTCACGCACCGCTGCACCGACTTCGGCATGGAAGAGCAGAAGGTGCTGGGCGACGGCGTGGTCACCGGCCACGGCCTCGTCGACGGACGCAAGGTGTTCGTCTTCGCGCAAGACTTCACCGTGTTCGGCGGCTCGCTCTCCGGCGCCTACGCCCAAAAAATATGTAAAATCATGGATATGGCCATGAAGGTCGGGGCGCCGGTCATCGGCCTCAACGACTCGGGTGGCGCGCGCATTCAAGAGGGCGTCGAGTCGCTCGCCGGCTACGCGGACATCTTCCTGCGCAACACGCTCGCCAGCGGCGTCGTGCCGCAGCTCAGCGCCATCATGGGCCCGTGCGCGGGCGGCGCGGTGTACTCGCCGGCCATCACCGACTTCATCCTGATGGTCGAGGGCACGAGCTACATGTTCATCACCGGGCCCGAGGTCATCAAGGCCGTCACGCGCGAGGAGGTCACCATGGAGGACCTCGGCGGCGCGGCCACCCACGCCTCGCGCAGCGGCGTGTGCCACCTCACCTCGCCGAGCGACGCGCTGTGCATCGCACAGCTCCGGGAGCTGCTCTCGTTCCTGCCGTCGAACAACACCGAGGACCCGCCGTGGAAGCCCACCGACGACCCGGCGCTGCGCGAGGTGCCGGAGCTCGACACGATGATCCCCCTCGAGTCGAACCGCCCCTACGACGTGAAGGAGGTCATCACCGCGGTGGTCGACGACGCGCACTTCTTCGAGATCGCGGAGCAGTACGCGCCCAACATCGTGGTCGGGTTCGCGCGCGTGGGCGGGCGCCCGGTGGGCGTCGTGGCAAACCAGCCGGCGGTGCTCGCGGGCGTGCTCGACATCAACGCGAGCATGAAGGCGGCGCGCTTCGTGCGCTTCTGCGACTGCTTCAACATCCCGCTCGTCACGTTCGTCGACGTGCCCGGGTTCTTGCCTGGCACCGCGCAGGAGTTCGGCGGCATCATCAAGCACGGCGCGAAATTGCTCTTCGCGTTCGCCGAGGCGACCGTGCCCAAGCTCACGGTCATCCTGCGCAAGGCCTACGGCGGCGCGTACGACGTCATGGCGTCGAAGCACCTGCGCGCCGACGTGAACCTCGCCTTCCCCACCGCCGAGATCGCGGTCATGGGGCCCGAGGGCGCGGTGAACATCGTGCGCAAGAGCGAGATCGCGAGCGCCGCCGATCCCGCGGCCACGCGCGCGGAGTTCATCGCCGACTACAAAGAGAAGTTCGCGAACCCCTACAAGGCCGCCGAGCTCGGCTTCGTCGACGAGGTCATCCACCCGCGCACGCTCCGCGCGCGGCTCTCGCGCTCGCTCGACCTGCTGAAGGACAAGCGCGACGCGAACCCGCCGCGAAAGCACACGAACCTGCCGCTTTAGGAGTGTGTCGGGAGACAACGCCACCCGACCGCGACCAGCGCTGCACGCCGGGGTCAGCGCGATTTCGGGGTCGGGGTCGGGGTCGGGGTCGGGGTCGGGGTCGGGGTCGGGGTCGGGGAGCTCGACCTCTCGCAGATCTATGTATTCTACAAGCGAAGGGCGCCGAGGTCGCGGGAG
>CAZHGG010000835.1:0-3303 GCA_964531755.1 uncultured Polyangiaceae bacterium | reverse complement strand
AGCCGCCTGCGTACGCGCCCTCTGCGCGCGCGCGGTCGGCTCGGCCTCTCGGACGCCACGCGCTCCTGGGCCATCGACAACCTCGCCGACGGCGTCGCGGCCCCCGCCCTCGTGGCGGAGCTCGTCCGGGCGGGCGTGCCGAGGCGCGTCGCGCTCGCCGAGCTCGCCGCGCTCTCGACCTCCCCGCTCCTCCCCACGCTCCGCGCCGAGCGCGCCGCGCGCGCGCAGCTCGAGCAGCTCGTGGCGCTCCGCCGGCGCCTCGAGCACGACACGATCGAGCGCCGCGCCACGCCGAGCGCGGACGAGTTCTACGCGAGCTATTTCCACGCCAACCGCCCGTGTGTGCTGCCGGCCTTCACCGAGGGTTGGGCCGCGCGCGGCTGGACCCCCGAGGGGCTCGCCGAGCGCCTCGGCGACGCCGAGCTCGAGGTCGTCCGCGGCCGCGACGCCTACCCGGCGGACTACGATCGCCGCTCGCGGCAGCTCGCGGTCCGCATGCCCTTCCGCGAGTACGTGGCGCTCGTCCGCGCGACGTCGCCGACGAACGACCACTACTCGGTGGCGCACAACCGCACGATGGACCGCCCCGCGTTCACCGCGCTCCTCGAGGACGTCGTGATCGACGACGCGTGGTTCGATCGCGGGCGGCTCGCCGGCGGGACCGCGTTCTGGTTCGGGCCCGCGGGCACCGTCACGCCCCTGCACCACGACACGACGAACATCCTCTTCTGCCAGCTCTACGGCCGCAAGGAGCTCACCCTCGTCTCTCCGCTCGAGGCCGCGCTCCTGGGCGAGGCGCGCGGGTTCTACTCCACGCTCCGCGCGTCGTCCGAGCCGTTCCCGGCGCGACGACACCGCGTGGTGCTCGAGCCGGGGGACGCGCTCTTTCTTCCGGTCGGCTGGTGGCACGAGGTGCGCGCGCTCGACGTGAGCATCAGCTTCTCGCTCCTCGCGTTTCGCCGACCCAACGTCTTCGACGAGTACCAGCCGGGCTTCGTGCGCGAGGGCTGAGCGCCGCGCGCGGTGTGCGTGCAGAATACACGTTTGGAGGGTGGCGCGGCGGCTAGCTGGACCGCTGCAGGGCCCGAATTCGGCCCCGCGGGTGGACCGATGTGGCCGCCGCCCCGCCTTCCCGCTACGCTCCGCGGATGCGTCACGCGCGCGCGCTCCGCGCAGCTTTGCTCACCTCGCTCGCGGCGACCGGCGCCCTCGGCGCCTGCCTGCCCGGCGGCAGCGGCGGCTTCCTCGAGGGCGACCAGGTCGACGCGGGCGGTCTCTCCCTCGGGGACGGCAGCACCTCGGGCACCCGCCGCGACGTCGACCTCGGCGACCCCTTCGCCCTCGACGGCTTGTTGCCCGCGCACGGGCCGTTCAGCGGGCGCACCCGCGCGCAGGCCTCCGGGCGCGGCTTCTCGCCGGACATGAGGGTCTTCGTGGGCGGCGTGGAGGTCTCGAAGGAGGCGCTCTTCGCGACGAGCCCGACGCGCCTCGCGCTCGAGGTGCCGCCGGGCAAGCCTGGCCCCGCCGAGGTGCGCGTGCAGAACCGCGCCACCGGCCAGGAGCGCTCGCTCGCCGAGGGCTACTTCTACGACGCCTTCGTCGTGCGGCCCGACACGGGCGCCACGAGCGGCGGCACGCGGGTCGCGATCGAGGGCAGCGGCACGTCCTTCGCGGCCGGCACCAGCGTCACGGTCGGCGGCAAGCCCTGCGCCGAGGTCGCCGTGACTGACGCCACCCACCTGACGTGCCTCACCCCCGAGCACACCGCGGGCGCGAAGGACGTGGTCGTCACCACCGGCGCCGCCAGCCTGCAGGTGCGCGAGGCGTTCACCTACAACGACGCGGTCGACGGGTACCGCGGCGGGCTCTCCGGGGGCGCGCTCGCGGGCCGCCTGCGCGTGCTCGCGTTCGACTCCTACACCGGCGCGGCCCTCGCCGGCGGCACCGTCATCGCGGGCGGCGACCTCGCCACCGCGAAGCTCGGGCGCGTCACCGCCACGGGCGTCGTCGAGCTCAACGATCCGTCCCTCACTGGGAAGGTCACGGTCACGGTGGCGGCGAAGTGCCACCAGCCGCTCACCTTCGTCGACGTGCCGGTCGACACCGTCACGGTGTACCTCGACCCTGTGCTCGACCTCTCCTGCGCCGAGGGCGATCCGCCCTCGTTCGGCGGGGGCGGCGGCCGCTTCGGCGGCGTCATCGAGGGCGAGCTCGTCTTCCCCGGCGGCGTCGAGTTCCGGCGCGCGGGGTGGTCGGGCGTGCCCGCGCCGAAGCGCCCCACCGAGCGCATGGCGGCGTACGTGTTCTTCACGCAGAGCTCGCCCACCGCCCGCTTCGAGCTGCCGGAGGCGGTGTACGCCGTCACCCCCGACTCGCCCGGCGACGCGGGCTACCTGTTCAACGTGGTCGGCGCCCCGGGCAACCACTCGCTCTACGCCGTCGCCGGCCTCGAGGACCGCTCCGAGACCCCGCCGCGCTTCGTCCCGTACGTGTACGGCGTCGTGAGAGGCGTGGGCCTCGGCGCCAAGCAGCGCGTCGTGGGCGCGGACATCTTCATGAACGTCGTGGCCGACCACGCGCTCTCGCTCGCGGCGTCGCCGCCGGCGCCCACCACGCGCGGCCCCGACCGCCTCGTCACGCAGGTGGCGATGAGCCTCGGCACGGGCTTCGCCGCGCTGCCCCTCGGCGAGCGCGTCACGTCCCTGCCCGCCTCCGCCCCGGTGTCTCTCATCGGCCTGCCGTCGCTCGACGGCGCCGTCGCCACCGAGAGCTACGTGGTGTCCGCGCGCGCGGTCTCGGGCCCGCGCGAGCAGCTGCCCGCGAGCGTCGTGTCGCGCGTGCGCACGAACGGCGCCGTGTCACCGCTCGGGGTCGGCGGCTTCCTCCCCGTGCCCGTGATGATCAACCCGGGCGCCGGCGTGTGGGACGGCAAGCGCCTGCGCTTCTCGACCTCCGCCGTCGCGACCACGGCCGACCTCGTGAAGGCCACCATCGCCTCGGGGAACGGGCTCGTCACGTGGACGGTCATCGCCCCGGGCGCCACCCGCGACGCGCCCCTGCCTGATCTGTCGGCGCTCCCCGGCCCCGATCCGCTCGGCCTCGTGCGCGGGGCCATCACGTCGACGGTGTATATTGCACGCATCGAGGGCTTCGACTACGCGCGCCTCCGCAACGGGCAGCTCGCGACGGGCGCGTGGTCCGCGTTCGGCGTCGACAGCCTCCCGGGGGCGTACTGACGCCGGTGGGCCGCGCACGCGCTCGCCGCGCTCGCCGCGCGCTCGGCCTCGGCCTCGCGACGCTGCT
>CAZHGG010000834.1:0-3311 GCA_964531755.1 uncultured Polyangiaceae bacterium | reverse complement strand
GGGTCGGGGTCGGGGTCGGGGTTGGGGGTCGGGGGCGCGGGCGAGGTCGGGGTCGGGGTCGCGGGCGAGGTCGGGGGCGGGCGGGGGCGCGACGGCGGGCGCGACGGCGGGCGGATGCTAGGGTGCAGCGTGCTCCTCACCGACGCGCCGCTCACACTGCGAGAGTTCATGAGCCACGAGCTTCTGCCGCTCGCGACGATTTTTCGCGATGTCCTCGCCTTCCTGGGCACGCGAGAGGACGCCGTGATTTTCGGGGCCCACGCGGTCAACGCCTACTGCGAGCCCGCCCGCATGACGGTGGACGTCGACGTTCTCTCGACGGACGCGGCCGGCCTCGCTGAGACCCTCAGGGAGCGGCTCGCTGAGCGATTTCACGTGGCGGCTCGGGTTCGCGAGGTCGTCCCCGGTGGATTTCGGGTCTACCAGGTACGCAAGCCGAAGAATCGGCATCTCGTCGACGTGCGCCAGGTGCTCGAGCTGCCTCCGTTTCGCCGCGTGGAGAGCGTCCGCGTCCTCGAGCCGACGGAGCTCGTGGCGATGAAGGCCGTCGCGATCGCGGCCCGCCGAGGCCAGGAGAAGGGGTTGTCCGACACGCTGGATCTCCACCGGCTCCTGCGCGCGTTCCCGGAGCTCCGATCCGAAGCGGGCCCCGTGGCGGAGCGCCTCCGCGCGCTCGGGGCGGACGCCGCCGCGCTGGCGGCATGGCTCGAGGTTGCCCGGGCCCCCCTGGATATCGACGATGAGGACGGCGAGGACGACGGCGAGGACTGAGGCTCGGTCCGACGGTCACCGGCTCGCTCCTCGTCTCGCAAACACGACGGCAGTCTCCCCACGACAGGCACGCCCAAGCTCCTCCGCATGGTGGTGCGTGGCCTGCGTGGTACTCCTACGTCATGAGAACATCCCGTTCCTGGGTCGTGCTGCTCGCGCTTCCCATGGCTCTTGTGGGAGCGGCCGCGCTCGACGGCTGCACCGCGCAGAACGACACCGCCGACGGGGGCGACAACGCGGGCTGCACCGGCGATCGCTGCGTGTGCGCCATGACCTCCCCGGCGTTGAACCGCGAGTGCAGGCCCACGCGCCCGTGCCCCTCCGAGCTCGACTGCATCTACCAAGAAGGCTGCGCCGATCCGAAGGGCAAGTGCCTCCCGTGGGGCCGTTGCCCCGACTCCGCGGTCGGGCTGCCGCCTATCTGTGGCTGTGACGGCGTCGAGCGGCAGACCCGCACGGAGCCGTTCCCGGTCGACCCGCGCAACGACACCGGCGGTGCTCCCTGCCCCAAGGACGGCGGGCGCGACTGAGCCGGCGCGTGCACCGCGCTCGCCTTTGCCTAATCATCGCGTGGCTCGGGGCCCCGTTGATTTGCTCCCGTCAGCCGGCCGTCGCCGCCCCCCGACCGCGTCGTTGCGATGAGCCCTGCCCAGCGCGCGTGCGTGCGCACCTAGAAAATAGACTCCGCGCGCTCCTCGGATCGGATTCCCGAATGTCGGCAGCGTGGCCCGGAGGAACCGTGTGCGCCACGTGTTCCTCACCGTCGCGGTCGCGAGTCGGCCGCGGGGCCGAGGGCCGGGCTGGGGGTCACGCCGTGGTCGCGCGTGGCGCTCCGCGACGTGGGCTCCCCGTGACGCCGGAGTGCGCGCGCCCTCTCCCCACACCCGCCGGTGCCCTCGTGCCCCTCCCCCACAAGGGGGGAAGGGCCTCCGGTCAACCCGACTACGCCCCTCTCCCTCGTGGGAGAGGGGCACGCGAGCGGCGTGAAGCTTCCCGTGGGGGTGAGGGCACGCGGGCCGACGGGGACCGAGCAAAATGAGGGAGCGGTGAACGTGCGAAGGAGCCAAGGGCGACTCGCTTGCCTGAGAGCCGGCTCGTCGACACTGCGCCTGTGCGCGTCCCTACCGTGACGATCCTAGAGCCTGACAGCAGGACCTCTGCGGCGAGGCGTGGTATCGTCTGGAGGTGAATGCTCTGCTCGAGCGCCTCCAGCTTGCCTTCGATCTCTACGACGCTGGCGAGGACTTGATGCGGCAGAACCTCCGCCGCCGGCACCCTTCGGAGAGCGCCGAACAAATCGAGGAGAGGCTCGTCGCGTGGTTGTCGACCCGTCCCGGGGCCCAGCACGGCGACGCTCCGGGCACGCCGCGGTGACCCGCCTCGCCGCCGTTCTCGAGCGGGTCGCACGGCTCCTCGGACAGCGAGGTAAACGCTTCGCCCTCGTAGGCGGCCTCGCTGTCTCGGTGCGCGCCGAGCCGCGCTTCACACGCGACATCGATCTGGCCGTGGCCGTGGACGCGGACGCGGACGCCGAGGCCCTCGTCAGGGATCTGGCTCATGCGGGGCTCAAGGCCATCACCCTCGTGGAACACGACGTGCAGAAGCGCCTCGCCACTGTGCGCTTGGCCACCGCGGGGGAGCGCACTTCGAGCAGCGCATGCAGGTCGACGGCGTCTTGGATCCGTCACCACGCCGGGCCGACGCGACGGAGATCGCGCGCGCCGAGGAGGCGCTCGACCTCATCACCGCGCGAGGCTTTCATCGGGGCCGCGATCTGCACGAGGCCCTGGCTGCCGCACGGCGCTGAGCTCGAACGACGCGGGGGCGCGCGGGCGCCGGCAGGACCACGCGGGCGCGGTCAGGGTCAGGGTCAGGGTCAGGGTCAGGGTCGTGGCCACGGTCAGGGTCAGGGCCACGGTCAGGGTCGCGGTCAGGGTCAGGGTCAGGGTCACGGTCACGGTCAGGGTCGCGGTCGCGGTCGCGGCTACGGTCGCGGCCACGACGGCTACGGTCAGGGTCGCGGCTACGGCCGCGGGCAAGGGGTCGCGTCGCGCGCGGTGGTCGCGATGGGCTCTCGGATCCAGGGGCGGATGCCGGTCGCCACCGCGCGAGGACTGGTTTTTTGGGTCACGCGAGAGCGCGCACGAGTCGCGCCAGCGCCGTCGTGGGACGGCGAGCAGCACGGGCGCTGTCACGCCTCCTGCGCGACTTGGGGCATGACCCAAAAACCCAGTCCTCGCGCTACCTCACTTCCACATCACAAGCTCATCGCCTACGGCGTGTCGGTCGAGCTTCTTCTCGCCGTCAAAGGCGCCAACATCCGCGATGCGAAGCTTCGTGACGAGGCGGTCCGCGCGGCGAAAGGGACCTGCCTCAACTGCGCGGAGGGCGCAGGGCGTGTCTCGCGCACCGACAAGGCTCGCGTGTTCGCCATCGCTCGAGGCGAAGCCGTCGAAGCCATCGCCGCCGTCGAGATCGCCGCCCACGCGGGAGACACCACGCCGGAGGCCGCCGAGCGGTGCGTCGTCATCGGCGAGCGC
>CAZHGG010000833.1:0-3313 GCA_964531755.1 uncultured Polyangiaceae bacterium | reverse complement strand
GCGCCGAAGCGCTGCCGCGATCTCCTCGTCGCCGAGCCCGTCACGGAGCCCCGCCTCGAAGATGGCCTGATGCTCCCGCGCCCATTCGCTCCGCCGTCGCGACATCAGATCGTCTCCCCGCCCCACCCGCCGACGCCCACCACCACCCGCTGCGCGCTCGGCCGCATGATCTGCCGCTGCGCCTCCACGATGCCCGCCATGCTCGCCTTCGGGTCCGGCCTCGCCTCGGCCAGCGAAAGGAGCTCCGTCAGCCCGTGCACCAGCGCGTCAAGGTCGCCAGGGCTCGACGCATGCGGGCCAGGCACCCAGCCCGTCAGCGTGTCCTCGAGCTTCGGCAGCCGCCCAACGTGGCTCACGCGCCCGCGCTCGTAGGCCGTGCCCACCGGCCGCGCCCGCTCGCTCTTCTCCCCGCGGCCCCACACCTCGCGCACGTAGATGATCCGCGCGTTGTGCTGCGGCACCGGCGAGCCCTTCGGCAGCACGACCACGGACACGCCGCTCGCGCCCGTCTCGGCGCGCAGGTTCTGCGCTAGGAGGTCGCCGCCCTTGTTGGTCTCGACGACCACGCAATCGCACCGGCCCGCGAGGTAGAGGTCCACGACCAGCGCGCCCCACTCCGACGCCTCGCGCCGCGCCGTGTGGTCGGCCAGCACGTAGCCGCGCCCGTCCAGCCCGAGCCCGAGCTCTACGATGCCCGTCGTGTCCGATCCCTTCCGCCCGCGGGTCGCCGGGTCCACCGACACGATGCGCCGCGCCAGCCTCGGCGCCTGGCTCACCCGGTGCTGGTCGATGACCACCTGCGCCACCGTCGCGCCCTCCTCGTCGTCCAGCATCTCGCCGCCGAGCTCTTCGCGCCCCTGCGTCGTCCCCGCGTAGCGCGCCTCCAGCGCCTCGATGTAGCCGTCACCGAGGTTGAGTGCGTTTTCGTACGTCGTCCCGCGCACGATGTGGTGACCGCCGCCCGCGCTCGCCCGCTCGACCAGCTCGCGCAGGATGGGGTGACCCCGCTTCGGCGTCGCGTCCCACACGACCCGCGCGTACCCTCGCCGCACCGAGAGCAGCACGTTGCTCCATGCCTCCTCGCGCGTAGCCGCCGGCCAGCTCTGGATCTCGGAGCACCATCCGAGCTCGTACTCCAGCCCGCGGATCTTGCCCGGCACCTCCGGCGTGCGCACGTACGCGCGCGCCCCGTTGGGCCACACCAGTTGCCGCGACTCGGCCAGCCACGTCGGCGCGCGCATCGGCGGCGCCGTCGCGATCAGCCCGCTCGGGCCCTGGATCTGAAGGTCGATCGCGCTCTGCTCGTCCTGCGCGAGCAGCAGGATCAGCCCCGCGCGCCCGGCGTCCACCTCCTCGTGGATGTGCCGCGCTACCGCCAGCGTTTTCCCGAAGCCTCGGCCGGTGAGGAAGCCCCACGAGCGCCACGGCCGCGAGGGCGGCAGCTGCTTCGGCCGCGCCCACGCGCGCCAGTCGGCCTCGAGCGCGGCAAGCTCCAGCACGGTCAGCTCGGCGAGCATGGCCTCGAGCGCAGCCGTGGCGCCCGCCCCGTGCTGCTCCACGAGCGCGTCGAGGACCTCGGCGACGAAGCTCACCGCGCCCCCCGTCGTGCAAGCCAGGCCCGCATACGCTTCTTCGTCGCCTCCGCGGCGGCTACGAGGTCGGGCAGCTCGTTCGGGTCCACCGCGGGCGGCGGCGACGCCTTGCGCCGCGCCTCGAGCAGCGCGGTAGCCCGAGCGGCGAGCGACGCCTGCACCGCGAGGTTGCCGTCGTCCTCCGCGGCCCGGTACGCCTGGTCCACGCGCGTCAGCCACACGTCGATCATCGCCACCGGCGCGGCCTCCACCGCCGCCGGATCGTCCGGCACGCCCGCCACGGGCACGGCCTCGGCCTCGAGCGCGCGAGGGCGCGAGCCCTTCAGCTCCCGCATGCGCCGGGTCACCGTCGAGTGAGACGCCCCGCGCACCCCAAGCCGAGTCAGCTCGGCCGCGATCTCCACCGCAGGCAGCCCACGGCGCACCATCGCCGCAAACTTGGCCTGCTCGGCCGTGGTCCACTCTGTCTTTTTTCGTGCCATCTCGTGCCTTTAGAGTGTGACTTTTTGTGCCAATTCGTCAAAAAGCGCGAAAAGGGCGCGCTCTTCCCTGAGGTCGACGCACCCGTATACCCCCTCGCAGATCGGCCCAGCCCGGCGCCGACGTTGGCTCAGGACGCGTCCGCAGGGGAGGGGTGCGCCTACCCACGCTCACGACCCGTCCCCCTCTCCAGCGGCGTCCTCGAGCCACTCCGCGAAGGTCTGCTCATGACGCGGCGCGTTGCCGTCGCTGTCACCACTGTCACCCCCGGCACCACCCAAATCGAGATCTCCGGAGGCTCCCCGGCGCGCGCGCATGTGTGTGCCTGCACGATCCACTGGTGACACTGGTGTCTCTGGTGACAAGGCTGGTTTTTGTAGAGGATCCAGCGTCACCCCCGGCCCCACTGTCACCGGGTAGTCGTGACGCTCGTAGACCCAAGTGCGCGATCTGCCGCCGGGCCAGTTGCGCACCTGCACGCGTCGGTACCCAAGAAACGTCAACAGTTTCGCGGCGCGCGATTGGTGCGCACCGCTCCGGTGCGCGGCTTCGATGCGCAGGTGGTCGAGCACGTCGGTGACGGTGACCCGCTGACGGGCGGCCAGAAATGACGCACACGCCTCCTCCCACGGGTCGTGCTCGTACCGGTCGGCCACGGCCTCGGCGGCCTCCTCGCGCACGCCCTCGGCGACCTCCCACGCCTCCCCGGCGTCGACTCGGTGCACGGCCTCGGCGACGAGCTGGGCCACGTCTCGCCGGAGGGCTGCGATCGCCACCTCGCCCACGGCGATCGGGAGCCACCGCCGGCCGCCGGTCTCGTCGCGGAAGTAGCTCGCCGCGTTGGTCGTGCCCACGAAGATGCAGCGGCGCAGAACGTCCGTCACCGTGCGCGCGTACGCCCGGCGGAACCGGTCGCTCCGCTTGCTCACGTCTTGCTTGATGGCCGTCGCCTCGGCGCGCGCGAGCGCCTGGAGCTCGCTCAGCTCGACGACCCACGCGCCCTCGACCTGTTCGCCCGCGTCTTTCGTTCCGAGCGTCGCGTTCAGTTCGACGAAGAACGGCCCCGCCAGCGCCTTCACGGCGCTGCTCTTGCCGCAGCCCTGCGCGCCCTCGAGCACGACCACCGTGTGGCACTCGCACCCGGGCCGGAGCGCCCGCGCAGCCGCGCTGAGGAGCAACACGCGCCCCACCTCGCGGTGGTACGCCGTGTCGCTCACACCGAGGTACGTTGCCGCAAAGGC
>CAZHGG010000832.1:0-3325 GCA_964531755.1 uncultured Polyangiaceae bacterium | reverse complement strand
CGAGGCGGGCGCGGCGGTCGTCGGCGGGACGCGGCGCCCTGCGCTTGGCGACGATCTCGGCGACGCGCCCCACGTGCCGCACGACGTCCATCATCACGGCCATGCCCTTCTGCACGTCCTCGTCGCGCGAGGCGCGCACCATCCCCAGGATGCCGATGGGCTCCACCTGATCGGCCTTCTGCAGCACCTCGCTCGCCTCGCCGGCGATCGCGAGGACCTCCGGCTGGGTGAGCGTGCGCACGGTCTCCAGGATGGCCACGACCGAGTCGCCCAGCAGGCGCACGTCGTCGGGCGAGAACCCCTCGACGATCCGCTCGCCCACGCCCACGAGCTCGCGGCCGAAGGCGAAGTAGCCGCGCTTCTCGAGCGCGTCGAGCCGGGTCGTGGCGGTCGCCATGACCTCCTTCAGGATGGGGCTCATCTCCGAGAAGAGCTCGTCCTGCTTGCGCTGGCGCTCGGTGAGGTCGTGCACGCGCGCGCTCAGGGCGTCGAGGCGCGCGAGGACGGTGTCAAGCTTGTCGGCCTCCATGTTCAGCTCCACTTCCCTGCCATCAGCATGCGGTGATCGAGGGGCAGCTCTTTGCCCGCCAAGAGCACGTTCCAGTACACCCACTTGAAGGCGAGCTTGCCCCAGTGGTTCACCTCGCTCTCGGCGAGCAGGGTGAACGGGCCCACCCCGGGGAGCGGGAAGCGCCCCGGCAGCGGCTCGGTCTCGTAGTTGAAGTCGATGAGCATGGCCTTGCCGTCGCCCGTCTCGATGAAGCAGTTCGCGTGCCCGTCGAACGCCGGCTCCGGCGGCTTGCCGTCGATGAAGCGCAAGACGTTCTCGAACAGCACCTCCGACTGGAAGTGCGCGACGGCGCCCGCCTTCGAGGTGGGCAGATCGGTCGCGTCGCCGAGCGCGAAGACGTTCGGGAACTGGGGGCTCTGCAGCGTGTGCTTGTTGGTTGGGAGCCAGCCGCCCGCGTCGGTCATCTGCGAGCGCGCGAGCGCCTCGGCGCCGCTGTGGAGGGGCGTCGTCACGAGCAGGTCGTACCCGAGCTCGCGGCCGTCGTACGAGGTCATCGCGCGCTTGCCGCCGTCCACCCGCGCGAGCGAGTAGTCGCCGACGACCTCGATGCCCCGCTTCGACAGCATGTCGCCGAGCGCGGCCGACGCGCGCGGCTTCGTGAAGGCGCCCTCGAGGGGAGTCGCGTACACGATCTCCACCTTGTCGCGAATACCCCGCTTGCGAAAGAACGCCTCCGCGAGGAACACGAACTCGAGCGGCGCGACAGGGCACTTGATGGGCATCTCGACGACGTTGACGACGAGTCGCCCGCCCGGCCAGTCGGCGAGCTTCTGCGCGAGGCCGAGCGAGCCCTCGAGCGTGTAGAAGTCGAAGGCGGTGTCGCGCCAGCCCTCGGCGGTGAGGCCCTCGGTCTGCTCGGGCAACACGCGCGCGCCGGTCGCGACGATGAGCACGTCGTACGCGAGCTTGTCGCCGCGCTTGAAGTGGACCATGCGCTCGTCGGGGGCCACGCGGTCCACCTCCGCGAGGCGCAGCTCGACCCGCCGGTCGACGAGCTGCGTGCGCCGCTTGATGAGGTCGTCGCGCTTGTACATGCCGAACGGAAGGAAGAGGAGGCCTGGCTGGTAGACGTGCTGGTCGTCGCGATCGACGACGACGATCTTCCACGCGTCCTCGGGGAGCGCCTTGGCGAGCTTGTTCGCCATCATCGTCCCGGCCGTGCCCGCACCCAAGATCACCGCTCGCTTCATGCGCGCCTCCTGCTCGCGGGGCTAGAGCAAGGCGCGTGCCTTCGAGCGCCACCGCGCATTTGCGTGGCCCCGCGCGGGAGGTGCGCAAGCGCTTCGCGGACGCGCGCAGAAGGTGCGGTCGACGCGCGCCGGCGCCTGCGGCTCAGCTCGCGCGGCCGGGGACCTTGTGGCCGAGGTGGGTGATGCGCTCCGCGACGTCGCGGTAGCGTGGGTCCTTGCGCACGACCTTCTGGAAGTAGGCGAGCGCCTCGCGGGGCATCTTCTTGGCTTCGTAGGCGTTGCCGAGCTCATAGAGGAGCAGCGTCTCTTGCTGCGGCTCCTTCACGGGGGCGTTCAGGCCCCGCAAGAAGGCCTCCACCGCCTCGGTCATGTTGCCGCGCGCGAGCTCCAGGCTGCCGATCATGCTCTGGCAGACGCACTCCATCTCTTGGTCGCGCGAGGCGGTGTCGAACTCGCGGATGGCGTCGTCGATGAGGCCCATCTCCTTGTACGCGACGGCCAAATCGTAGTGGGTCTGGGAGTCGTCGGCCGCGACCTGTGTCTCCACGCCTTGCTTGAACTTCGCGAAGACCTCCTCGATGTCGACCTGCTGGTCGGCAGAGCTGAAGCCGCCCGCGGCGGTGACGGGCGCCTCGGGGTAGACGTCGAGGGACTCGGCGATGGCGAAGCTGCGGTCGGTCTCGCCGCTCACGGGGCGCTCGTGGGCGCCGCTCGCCTCGGTCGGGTACTCGAGCTCGGCGAGCCGCTCGCGGAGGAGCGGGTGGTTCGGGTACCGCTCGAGCTGCGCGACGAGGATGTTGTACGCGTCGTCGAGCAGCCCCCGCGAGGCGAAGAACTCGGACTCCTCGAGGGCCTCCTCGAGGCTGAGCCCCGTGGGGGCGGCGGAGCCACCCGGGCGCGGGGGCACCGAGGACGCGTCGGCCTCTTGCGCCTCCATCGCGAAGCGGGGCAGGGGGTCGGGCTCGCCGCCGCGCGCCACCACGTTCGGCGACGCGTACTGCGGCGACACGTCCTGAGGGCCCATCTCCTCGAGGTCGTACGAGGGCAGCTGCTGGCTCGCCTCGTCGGCGTAGCCCTGCTCAGTGATCTCGCCGGCCTGGCTCGACTCGCCGTACTCGTCGACGACCTCGTAACCGAGCTCGCGGAGCATCTCGATCGCGCGCCCGTTGTTCGGGTCGTACGCGAGCACGTCTTGCAGCGTGCGGGCGGCGGCGTCCCCGTCGAGCGCGTCGACGTTCAGGCTGGCGACGAAGAGCATCGCCTGCACCGCCTCGTCGACGCGGTTGTCCTCGAGGTAGATGTCGCGCATCGCCTCGTAGACCTCGATGGAGCGGGGCTCGAGCTCGAGCGCCACGACGAGCGCCTCGAGCGCCTTCGCGTAGAGCCGCACCCGGCGGAACGCGGCCGCGCTCTCCAGCAGCTGGGGCACGTCGGCGGGCGGGGCAGGCTCCGACGGCGCCTGCTCGGGCTCCGGCTCGGGCTCGGGCTCCTCCGACACGTAGTCGTCGGCCGCCTCGTAGTTGCCGGAGTCGGGCTCGGGCTCGTCGGGCGCCGCGAGCGGCCA
>CAZHGG010000831.1:0-3337 GCA_964531755.1 uncultured Polyangiaceae bacterium | reverse complement strand
GGGCTCGGCCGCGCGCCGGGGCTGCGGGGGCTGCGCGGGGATGTGCACCTCGCCCGACTGGAGCTCCCCGCCTCGCGCCGCGCACGCACCGAGCGACGCCGCGCCGAGCGCGACCACGAGATCGCGGAAGCGCTTGCGATCGAGGGCTGGGAAGGTGGGCGTCATGTTCTCTCTCGTGCTCGGGTGCTCGAGCCTACCGCGCGTCGGCGGGGCCGTGGGCGCGAACCCACGCGGCGGCGCGCTCGCCGACCTCGGCCCACACCCGGTCGCGCGAGCGGCCGCGCGCCTCGGCCCGGGTGACCTCGAGCGAGTGGTCGCCTCCCGGGACGATGTCGAGCGTGGCGCGCGGGGCGAGCGCCTCCTCGAGCTCGCGCATGCGCGCCTCGCTCGCGAACGGATCGCGCGTGCCGTGTGCAAAATACATGGGTACGGGGGAGGGCACCGCGCGCAGCAGCGCCTCGCGCGACGCCTCTTGGGCGGGTCGATCGCGCGGCGACAGCGGGTATCCGAAGCACACGAGGCCGAGCGGCGCCTCGGCGCGCGCGCGGCAGACCTCGGCGGCGGCGCGGCTGCCCATCGATTTTCCGCCGACGAACAGCGCGCCGCCGACCTTCTCCTCGGTGTCGTCGACCACCGCCTTGAAGGCCTCCACGAGCCGCGGCATGCGGTCGGGCGCGCGACGGCCCTCCGCCACGTAGGGGAAGTCGAACGTGCGCACGGAGACGCCCGCGCGCGCCATCGCCGAGGCCACGCCCACCATGAACGGGTGCGCCTGCGGGGCGCCCGCGCCGTGGGCGAGGACGAGGACGAACCCGCTGGCGTGCGGGGAGCGGTAGAGCCGCGTGGGGAGGCGCAGCTCCGCGCCCTCTGCGCCCGGGCACCGCACGAAGGTCTCGTCGAACTCAGGCGTCGCGGCTTCCACGGCGCCCAGGGTGACACAGGAGCGGCGGCCGTGTCGTGCGCGCCCGCGGGCGTGGCCGGCGCGCGACGGCGGCGGCCGCGCGTGCTAGACGGAGGCCATGGCCCTCCGCCGTGCCCTCGCGCTCTCTTTTCTTTTTTCTTTCGCGGCCTTGACCTCGCTGGCGCCGGCCTGCGGCTCGCAGGAGCCCACGAGCCTGTTCGACGCCGCGCTGCCCGACACGTACGTGCCGCCGCTGCCCCCGCCCGGTTCCTTCCCCGACGCGGGCGAGGAGCGCGACGGCGCCTTCGACCTCGACGGCGGCTGCGCCACGGCCACCGCGCAGGCGAGCCGCATCCCCGTGTACATGTTGCTCGTCCTCGACGGCTCCGGCAGCATGGACGGCTTCGACGGCACGGCGTACGTCGCCGGGGAGCGGGAGCTCGACCCCGAGACGCCCGCGCCCCGCATGGACCTGACCAACCAACCGACGCAGTCATCGGGAAAGAAGTGGATCGCCGTGCGCGGCGCGCTGAAGTCCTTCTTCGACGGCCTCGTCGCCAAGCCCGACCCGAGCCTCGCCGTGGGGCTCTATCTGTTCTCGAGCAACGTCGCCAAGCCCACGGCGCAGGTCGACGTGGCGATCGGGTTCGTCGACGCGACGCAGGCGACCGCGCTGAAGGGTCGGCTCAGCCCGCCCATCTACCCGGAGAGCGGCACACCGCTGGCCGCCGCGGTACGCAACCAGCGCCCCATCCTCGTGGGCTACCGGCCCGTTGCGCCCGTGCTGCCGGGCGGGAAGTACGTGATGGTGGTGATGACCGACGGCGTGCCCAACGCCGGGACGCTGACGCAAGCGCAGGCCAACGCCGACGTGATCGCCGCGGCCACCGAGGTGCGCACGGGCGCGCCGCCCGCCACCGTGTTCGTCGTGGGCGTTGGGAACCCGACCGCGCGGCCCGATCAGTACGACGAGCTCTTCCTCGGGCAGCTCGCGCAGGCCGGCGGCGCGCCCGAGCCAGGCTGCAACCCCGCGTGGTCGGACGCGGCCATGACGGGCAAGCCGTGCCACTTCCAGGTCACCCCGGGCGCCAAGACCGCCGCGCAGATCCGCGACGATTTCCTCGCCGCCATCAACCAGATCCGCGAGAAGGTCGCCTCGTGCGAGTTCACCCTCGAGCGCCCGCCGGGCGGCGGCGAGCTCGATCCCACGCGCGTCAACGTGCTCTACACGAACGGCGCGGGCGTGGAGACGCCCATCCCCCAAGACGCGGCGAGCGGGTGGACGTACGACGACCCCGCGCGCCCCACCAAGGTCATCCTGAACGGCAAGGCGTGCGCGGACATGAAGGCCGACCCCGACGGGAAGATCCGCGTCGTCATCGGCTGCAAGACGATCGTCACGAAGTAGTGCGCGCCCCGGCCGCGTCGTTCCTCGTTGCGGGGCGGCCGATTTTCAGACAGATCTGAGACTCTCTGGGTCGTGCGCCGCGGGGGCCTGCCGAGGCCAGCCGAGGCGGCGCGCGGCCGAATTTTCTCCGCGAGAGGGCGAAGATGCTGCGATCGAGGCTTGGCTTGGGGGTGTGCGCGGCGATCGTGGGAGCGCTCGTGCTGGGCGCCTGCGGCTCCAAGACGAGCGGCGGGGCGGACGGCGGCGAGCTCGAGGAGGAGGAGCTGGACGCGAGCGTGACGCCCGTGCGCGACGCGGCCACGCCCGTCCCTCCGGCCTTCGAGGGCGGCATCAAGCCGGAGGACTCGGGCGTGGGCCCCCAGCCCGACGGCGGCAACGATCTCTCCGGGTGCCTCGATCCGGGGGATCCCGGGGGCACCGAGCCCACCTCCAAGCTGCTCCCCAACACCGACGACTGCGACAAGAACAAGGCCACGGTGAAGGGCGTCATTCGCGGGCTCGCCGACACCGACATGTACCGGCTCACCCTCGCCGACAAGACCTTCTGCCGCCAAGACAGCAGCTTCAAGCTCGACGGGCCCGCGCTCGAGTTCTGCGCGTTCATCCAGTGCAAGGTGAACGGCGCGAACACGGAGATCGAGTCGTGCGGCGGGGGCATCAAGAAGGACTCCGACATCGGCCTCCACGGCTGCTGCGCGGGCTCCCCCACCGAGGTGAAGGTCACGTGGAACTGCACGGGCACGATCGACGAGCAGTCGGACGTGTACTTCCGCGTGAAGCCCACGCAGAACGTGTGCACGGCCTACACGCTGACGTACAACTTCTAGCGGCTCGCGCCTCGGGAGCCCGAAGCGCTCCGGAAGTGAGCGACGGGTGCTAGGGTCTCCCCCGCAATGGCTCCGCTCCGCTCGACCTCCTCGCTCTTCGCTTCGCTCGCTTCGCTCGCCTCGCTCGTCTCGCTCGCCGCGGTCGCGTCCGCCGGCGTGGCCTGCTCTCACCCGAGCCCGCCTGCGCCCACGGAGGGCGCC
>CAZHGG010000830.1:0-3346 GCA_964531755.1 uncultured Polyangiaceae bacterium | reverse complement strand
CCGCAGGAGGCGAGGGCCGATGATCTCGGCGAGGGAAGCCTTGGCGCATGGGAACCCGGCCCCGCTCCTCGTGTGGGCCGATGCACCCGCGCGGAGGGATGAGGAGCGCTTCGAGGCGGCCCTCCTGCTCGCGGAGCACGGAGAGCTGGAGCTCGCGCGGCGGATCGCCTCGCTGGTCCTCGAGCCCGCCCTCGCCGAGGAGCTACGGGCTCTCTTCGAGGTCCCAGCCGTCGAGACCGACTCGGAGGACGAGGACGACGACGACCTGAGCGGTCCGGCTCGGTCCGCGAGCGAACTGGAGGACGTCGCGGAGCTCTTCCTGGCCTGGTTCGGCGGGCGACGTGATTTGTATGCGTCGCAGTGGTACGACGAGCGACGCAAGCGGGGTGGGTATCGTCCCGTGGAGCGCCCGCTCACGCTTTCGGTCGCTCGAGCCCACCTCGACGGTCGCTCGACCGTCGGTCAATACCTGCTTCACCCCGACGGAAGTGCGTCCTTCGGCGCGCTCGATCTCGACCTCGACGCGGGCGCGCTCGCGACGTTTCGGGCAACGCGCGGCCAAGAGATCGCGGCGAGTGAGCATCCCGCGCTTCGCGCGTACGCGCTCGGCCTCCTCCGCGCTGCAGCGTCGCTCGGGATCGCCTTGTTCGGCGAGGACAGCGGCGGGAAGGGCGCCCACCTCTGGGCGTTCTTTCAGCCGCGCAGGCCGGCGCGGGCCGTGCGGGCCATGTTCCAGGCGGTGTTGCGAGCCGCGGGGCCCCAGCCTCCCGAGGTCGGAGTGGAGCTCTTCCCAAAACAGGAGACTCTGGGGCCGCGCGGACTCTCGAGCCTCGTGAAGCTCCCGCTCGGCATACACCAGACGACCGGTCGCCGATGTCACCTGCTGGACTCCGACCTCCGGCCCATCGAGTCGGCGTCGGCGGCGCTCGCGCGGCTGCGCGCCGTCGATGTCACCGCCATGGACGCCGTCCTCGGCGGACGCGTGGCGCTCCTCCCCTCGCCCGAGCTCGGTCCGCGCGAACCCCTGCCACCCGCCGAGCGCCCCGTGCTCTCGTCCGCGGTGCTCGCCGAGACGCTCCGGAACCTGCCAGAGGAGGAAGAGCCCGCGTGCGCGGAGCGGATCCTGTCGTCGTGCGATGCCCTGCGCGCGCTCGTGCACGGCGGGCTCGAGCGAAGGACGCTCGCGCCCGATGAGGCCCGCGCCGTGGCGTACACCCTCGGGTTGCTTGGGCGCACCCCACGCACGGCCCGCGACCTCTTCGCGCGGGCGCAGATCTCGTCGCGAGAGCTCGACCGCCTGAAGAACGGGCTCCCTCCGCCGATGGGGTGCACGAAGCTGCGGGCGATAGCCAAGATGCCTCGCTGCGCAGGTTGTGTGGACAAGGCGCTGCCGTATTCGACTCCGGTGCTTCACGCGCTCTCCCTGGCTGCGGTGCCGCCGCCTCGTGCACCCGCGTACGTCGACGCGCTCGACCGCGTCCTCGCCGAGGACCCGTTGGAGGCCATCGGGACGTCGCTCCGTCGAATCGAGGAGAAGCTCGATGCGCTCGTCGACCCCGACGCGGGCGGGGACACTCGGAGGTGAAGACGGCGTACGTGATCGAGGAGGGCGCTACGGTCCGCCGAGACGGCGAGCGCCTCGAGGTGTTCGCCCGCGGTGAGCGCAGGGCGAGCTTGCCGACCTACGAGCTGGGCCAGCTGGTCGTCGTCGGGAACGTCATGCTCACACCGGCCGCGATCGACCTGCTCGTGGAGAAGGAGGCCGACATCGTGCTGCTCTCGACCCACGGGCGCTTCCGCGCTCGCATTGGCGGGGGCCTCTCGAGCCACGTCCGCCTCCGAATGGCGCAGGTCGTCGCCCTGGGCTCCCCTGAAGGCCAGCGCTCGCTCGCGACCGCGATCGTCGGTGGGAAGATCGACAATCAGCGCAGCGTTCTCCTGCGTCATGGTCGGCGCCATGGCTGGAGAGACCCCATGCGTCGTGCCGACGTCTCGATGCGCGCGGCCAGGCGGCGGCTCGCCATCGCCGCGACCGTCGACGAGGTGCGTGGCGGGGAAGGCGCGGCCGCCGCAGCCTACTTCGCCGCATTTCCAGAGCTGATTCGGGTCGAGGGCTTCTCCTTTCCTCGTCGTTCTCGTCGCCCCCCGCTCGACCCCGTCAACGCGATGCTCTCGTTTGGCTACACGCTGCTGCTCACGACAGTCGTGGGGGCCACCCACGTGGTGGGGCTCGACCCGTATCTCGGCGCGCTCCACGAGCCGCTCCCTGGCCGCCCCTCGCTCGCGTGCGATCTCCTCGAGGAGCTTCGGGCGCCGGTCGTCGACCTGCTGGTTCTTGGGATCGTGAACCGAGGGGCGCTCACCCCGAGCGATTTCGTGATGGGCGACGAAGGCGATGGCGTCACGATGAAGCGTGAGGCGATGCGATGGTTCATCGAGCTGTTCGAGCGTAGGATGGCGCGCCCGACGACCTACCGCGACCGCAGCCTGCCCTGGCGGCAGGTCGTGCTTGCGCAGGCGCGGGCGCTCGCGAGGCATTTGCTGGGCGAGGAGCCCTACCAGCCCTACAAGATGAGGTGACGTATGCGGACCGTGATAGCCTTCGACGTGGTGGACGATCGTCGCCGGGCGCGCCTCGCGAAGGCGCTCTTGTCATTCGCGCACCGTGTGCAGAAGTCCGTCTTCGAGGCGGACTCCCTCGTCGAGTCCGTCTTCCTCCGCATGCGGTCACGGGCCGAGCGGCATCTCGACCATGACACCGATCGTATCCGCTACTACCGTCTGTGTGCTGCGTGCGCCGGCCGCATCGAGTCGGCGGGCCTTGCCTCGCCGGTCCCCAAGGATGGCGATGACTTCCGCATCGTGTGACCGGCAGGTGAAGCTCGAGGCGACGTCTGGCAGCGTGGCGCGCCGGCCGCGCTTAGAACGGCGGGCGCGCAAGCTCTCGAAATCGCCCCAGAAAGCGAGGGAGCAGGGCCGAACGGGGACGGCAGGCCCCCCCTCTCCCGGGGCCAACGGCGAAAAAGCGTCGCAAGTACCTGAAGCGCATGGTAATTTCGTCGGGTGCCTCGCCCTCGACGAGGGGCTTCCCCGTGTAGGGGGTTGAGACGAAGCGTCCCGTTCTTCCACTCGACCGTGAGCTTCCCTCGACGAGGGGCTTCCCCGTGTAGGGGGTTGAGACGATGCACGCCCCCACCAGGGCGGACATGGGCACGAACCCTCGACGAGGGGCTTCCCCGTGTAGGGGGTTGAGACTTCCTGGAGCTAGCGAGCGCTGCTTCCATGGCTGTGAACCTCGACGAGGGGCTTCCCCGTGTAGGGGGTTGAGACTCGGCCTTCGTGGTCA
>CAZHGG010000829.1:0-3351 GCA_964531755.1 uncultured Polyangiaceae bacterium | reverse complement strand
CGGGCGAGCTGCACCCAGCGGCGAGGGGGACGGCCAGCGCGAGCCCCCCGAGCAGCACATCCCGTCGCGACATGTCCTTGCCGTTCGCCATGGTCTGTCCTCCCGCGCGCGCGACCCGCGCAGCGCGACCAGGAATCGTGCCACGGCGGCGCGCGCGCGACCAGCGGGACGAGCGACCGCGGCGACGCGTACTCCACAGCAGACCTACAGACCCCTGCGAGGGCGGCCCGGCTACGCGCCCGCTCGCTCTTCGCGGAGCTCCGCGAGCAGGCCGCACACGAGGTCGACGTGGGGGCCCACGCGAGCCTCGAGGCTCCGCGCTCGCCATGAGCTCTCGAGCGTGAGCTCGGGGATCGCGCGCTCGTCCGCGTAGAAGCCCGTGGGCATCATGCGGAGCGCGCGCGACCAGGCCCAGGTGAGCGCATACGTCGCCCTGTCCATGGGCGCGTGACCAGGCTCCGCGAGCGAGCGCCCGAAGTAGTCGCGCGTCGCGAGCGTGGCTCCCCCCGCCGCCATGCGCGCGAGGAGGCGGGAGGCGAGCGGCGGCGGGACGTGGCGGTTCGAGAAGAAGAAGGTCGCGTCCTGCGGCCCTTCGTGGAGAGACACGACGAAGTCGGGCCGTGGATGCGCGAGCGCGTGGCGCACGGCGCGCGCCTCGGCCGTGTCGAACCGGACGAAATCACGATTGATGTCGTACCCTTCCCCGTTGTAGCGCGAGAGATGGGCCGCGCCGACGGGGTTCACCGGGGTCACGATGGTGAGGTCGACCTGCCCCACGAGCTCCGCGTCGGCGGCGAGGCGGTCGAGGATGCGAGGCACGGCCAGGAGCCCAGCGTGCTCGTTGCCGTGCACGCCCGCGAGCACCACGACGCGCGGGCGGCGCCGCGCGAGCGGGCCGAGAGGCGCCGCCGGGGCACGCGAGCGAACCGAGAGGATCGGGAAGCGCTCACCCTCGAAGCGCACCTCGGCGAGGGTGGTGACCGCGAAGGGGCCCTCGTAGGCGTTGAGCGTCGACACGTACGCGCCGAGGTCGAAGCCGAGGGGCACGACGCCGAGCTCGAGCTCCCGCGCCGGGTACCGCACCGAGCGGCGCACGAGATGGTACCGGGCGAAGAGGGAGAGATCGCGGCGGAGGCGAGCGAGCGGCGGGGTCGGTGGCACCGGTCCTCGCTAGCGGCGGGCCCCGCCCGCGTCAACGCGCGGCGTCAGCCCGCGTAACCGGTCTCGCCGTGCTGCGTCGTGTCGAGTCCCTCGCGCTCGTCGGAGGCGGTCACCCGCAGCCCGAGCGTGCGGTCGAGCACCTTGAGGATGACCCACGTGACCACGCCGGCGAACACGGCGGCGACGAGGCTCGTGAGCGCCTGCACGCCGAGCAGGCGGGCGTTGCCGTAGAGGGCGCCGTCGCTCCCGAAGGGCTTGTCGGCGCCGGGGAACGTGCGGGCGCGCGCGAACACGCCGGTGAGCAGCGCGCCCAAGATGCCGCCCACTCCATGCACGCCGAACGCGTCGAGCGAGTCGTCGTAGCCGAGGCGGTACTTCAGCAGCACCCCGCCGTAGCACGCCGCGCCCGCGCAGAGGCCGATGAGGAACGCCGCCCACGGCGCCACGAACCCGGCGGCGGGCGTGATGGCGACGAGGCCGCCCACGAGCCCGGAGGCGACGCCGAGCGCGGTGGGCTTGCCGCGGTGGCGCCACTCGACGAGGGTCCAGCCGACGACGCCACCGGCCGCGCCGAGGTGGGTGGCCACGAACGCGAGCGCGGCGAGGTGCCCCGAGGAGAGCGCGCTGCCGGCATTGAAGCCGAACCAGCCGAACCACAAGATGCCGGCGCCGGTCATCGTCATGGTCAGGTCATGCGGGAGCGGCCGCTCGTGCGGGTACTTGAGGCGGGGGCCGAGCACCTTCGCGAAGACGAGCGCCGACACCCCGGCGGTGATGTGGATGACGGCGCCACCGGCGAAATCGAGCGCGCCCATCGCCGCGAGCCAGCCGCCGTCGGCCCACACCCAGTGGGCCATGGGGATGTAGACGAGGAGCGACCAGAGCGCGACGAACGCGAGGTAGGTCGTGAACTTCATGCGCTCCGCGAAGGCGCCCGAGATGAGCGCCGGCGCGATGCCCGCGAACATCATCTGGAAGGCGACGAACGCGAGCTCGGGCACCGTGCCGTGGGTCGCCGAGGCGAGGCGCTCGAGGCCGAACCCGCTCGCGCCCAGCCCGCCGATGAGGCCGTGGCGCGTGGGCCCGAACGCGAGCCCGTACCCGCACGCGAGCCAGAGCGCGAGCACGATGGGGATGCTGGAGAACGAGTGCATGAGGGTGGACAGCACGTTCTTGCGGCGCACCATCCCCGCGTAGAACAGCGCGAGCCCTGGGCTCATGAAGAGGACGAGCGCCGCGCTGATGAGCAGCCAGGCCGTGTCTCCGGTATCGATGCGCATGTCGCGTGTCTCCCGACCGACGCGCGGGGCGCGCGCGGCAGCGTCATTGGGCCCGAGGGCGCGTTTCGAGGAGGTTTCGCGCGCGCCGCCCTGCTGTACCTTGGGGCGATGGGAACGCCGAAGGTCCGACGCATGGTCATGTTCAAGCACGGCGTGGCGTACATCGAGCGCGCGGGGCCGGCGTCCGGGCCCTTCGAGCTCGCGTTCAAGCGCGACGAGATGAACGACGTCTTGAAGTCCCTCTCCCTCTGGGTGGCCGGAGGCGACGCCACCGTGGGCGCCGTGGCGTTCGAGAAGCCCGAGGACCCCGAGCTCGCGCTGGCGCGCAGGAAGCTGAGCTTCCCCGCGGGCGGCGCGCTCTTCCACCTGCTCGCGTCGATGCGCGGGCGGTCAATCGCGGTGGTGGCCGACGGGACACGGCTCGAGGGCGAGGTCGTGGGGCTCGAGCAGGCGCCCGACGCCGACGGCGCGGAGCGGAGGACGCTCGTGCTGCGCTCGGGCGGCGGGCTCTCCCTCGTCGATCTCTCGCGGGCGACGCACCTCGAGCTGCTCGAGGAGAGCGCCAAAGCCGACCTCGCGTTCTTCATCGATCGCAGCCGCGCGGCGAGCACGGGCGAGAACCGCATCGTGCGGGTCGACCTGCAGGGCTCCTGCGACGACCTGCGCGTGTCGTACATCGTGCCCGCGCCGGCCTGGCGCGTGTCGTACCGCATCGGCCGCTCGGGCGCCGACACCCACCTCATGGCGTGGGGCATCGTGCACAACCCGGTCGAGGAGGATCTGGACGACCTCAGCCTGGTCCTCACGACCGGGCAGCCGGTGAGCTTCGTCATCGACCTGTACAACCCGAAGAGCGTGACCCGCGCGGTCGTGGAGGAGCAGAGCCGCGCCGCCGCGGCCCCCACGCGCT
>CAZHGG010000828.1:0-3353 GCA_964531755.1 uncultured Polyangiaceae bacterium | reverse complement strand
GCCGACCGCGCTCGTGCTCTTCCGCAAGCGCTCGTGGTGGCTCCTGGCCCGCTGGGAGCTCGACGCCCCGGGCCTCAGCGAGGGCGCGTGGTTCAAGGGAAAGCTCTACCCGCGACGGTGCGATCTCTCGGCCGACGGTCGGCTCCTCTCTTACTTCGCCTTGAAGGGAAGAGGGGGTGAGTTTGTCGGCCAGTCGGGCCTGAAGACGTACCACGCGGTGAGCCGCGCCCCGTGGCTCTTCGCGCTCGCGGCGTGGCCCGAGGCGGGCACCTACACGCGCGGCCTCCACTTCGCCCCGGCGGAGGAGGCGCCGGCCCTCCCGTGCGCCGCGCACGGCGACGCGACCCCCCTCGCGAGAGCCCGCCTCGGCCTCGTGCGGACGGCCCCCGTCGCCTACGCCGCCGAGCGAAGGCGCGGGTGGGTCGAGGCTGCGGACTGCCCAGCCCGAGGCGCGAACGACCTATGGGACGAGCGACGTCGCGTGGTGCTCGAGAAGGCCCGGCCCTGCGGCGCCGAGCGCCTCCGGCTCGAGGACGACGGCCTCGTCGACTCCGCGGTCGGGTTCGACAATCGCCGCCCACGGTACCTGTGGTCGCGGGGCGCGGAGTCCGCGCTCATCGAGGGCGCCGTGGAGTGCCAATCGCACCGGGGAGGCTCCTCGTGGCCGGCGGTGAGCGGCTGCGCATCTTGGATGGCGCGTCGCGAGCGGAGCTCTGGTCAAAGGACCTCGCGTCGCTCGTGCCCAGTCCCCGCGCCGCGCCCGACTGGGCTCACGCGTGGTTTGAGGAGGAACGCTCGCGTCACCCACCCCCCGCGCGCGCACCCAAAAGAAAAGAACGTTGACTTCCTGGCGCCGCGCGGGTGCCCGTCGCGTCGGGCGGCACGCCGGTCGCGCAAGGGCTCGCCTACTTGCCGAGCTTCTCGAGGTCGCCCTCCAGGAGGGTCGCGCCGCCGCGTTCGACGAGGACCTCGGTGGTGGGCCCCGAGACGAACGCCTCGACCGAGTACTCGCCGACGCGCACGCGCACGCCCTCGACGCCGCGCGCGGGGAGCTTCACGCGGACGAGGTCGCCGCCCGTCACGAGCCGCACGGCGCGCGCGAGCGGGACGCGGTGGTGGCTCAGGGTCTCGATCGTGACCTGCCCGAGCGGGCCCTTCGCGCGGAGCACGACGGGCACGTCGCGCGCGCCCCCCTCGATGGCCGCCGCGAAGGCGAGCGCGGGCTCCGGCGGCGAGGGCGCGGTGTACGACGCCGCCCAGGGCGCGCGCTTGCCGGCCACGTCGGTGACCGAGGCGTCGGTGTAGCGCGCGTCGAGCGGCCCCACGAGCTCGTACCCGCTCGCCACGGGGCCCACCATCACCCGCGGTCGGCCGCCGGTGTCGACCACGAAGGCGCCCATGCGCGGCGCCGTCGCGCCGGCGTACAGCACCCGCTGCGTGTACGCGGAGGTCGCGACGTCGGCGACGAACCCCGCGCTCGTGAGCGCCTCGTCGGCGCGGCCGCGGAAGAGATCGAAGTACCAGCCGGTGAACGTGGGCGGCCCCCCCGTGCCGCCCGGGGTCATCTCGACCACCATCGAGAGGAAGCGCTTCTCGTCCGCCGACAGCGGGCGCCCCGCGAGCTCGTGCCGCGCGATCACCGCGAGCACGCGCGTGAGCCTCGCGAGGCGCGCGAAGTACGCGCGCGCCCCGAGCCTATCGCCCGGGTCGAGCGCCGCGAGGGTCGCGCTGCCGCGCTCGGCGTACGCCGTGAGCCCGTCGTAGAGCGCGGGCAGGGGCTCGACCCACCCGTCGGGGATCACGCAGCCGCCCTCGTCGTACGCCTGCGCCGCCATGAGCGCGTAGTTGTGCCGGAGCTGGCCGTAGCCCGCCACGAGCGTGTTCACGCGCAGGTCGTCGTAGGTGGCGGTCTTCATGAATGACGGCACCACGCCGCGCGGGGTCGCCGCGACGCCGCGCAGGGCGCCGAGCCACGCGCCGTAGAGATCGCCCGCGTCCTTCGCGTTGGCCAAGACGCCGCGCGCGACGTCGAGCTGCGCCCCGAGCGCCGGGTGCTTCGCGAGGTCGTCGGCGACATACGCCTTGCCGCGATCGAGGCCGAGGACGTACGCGACGTCGCCCGCGGCGGGCAGGTAGCGGTCGCTCACCTCGGTGTGCACGAGCGGGCGGAAGGCGGCCGCGTCGGCCGTGATCCGCGGCCCGAGGAGCGTCGCGATGGCGGGGAGGTCCTTCGCCCCCTCGGCCATGGGGTGCGTGCGCGCGGTGCGCTGGAAATCGCGGCCGATCGCGGCCTTCAGCGCGTCGAAGGCGCCGAGCTCGACGCGCGCGATGCCCGCCTTCCGCTTCAAGCGAAGCAGATCGCGGAGCGAGACGTCCTCGCGGCGCCCCGCGAGCAGCGTCCACGCGGAGTCGATCGCGTCGAGCTCGGGGAGCGCGCCCGCGCGCTCGGCGAGGTCCGCGAGGGCGAGCGCGTCGATCGCCTCGCGGGGTGTCTCGCGCGGGTCGAGCGCGCCCTGCTGCGAGCTGCGCGACGAGCGCGACACCAGGTTCCACTCGAGCCTCGCGAGCCACATGGCGGCGCGGAAGAACGGCGCGAGCCGCGGCCGCGCGGCCCCTCGCGCGCCGTCGGGCGGCTCGGGCGCGGCCTCGCTCGGCGCGTCGGCGTAGTGGCCGCGCGGGGTGAGCTGCGACCAGTCGATGAGCCGCGTCCGCCCGAAGAGCCCCACCTCGGCGAGGCCGGCTCCGGCCTTCGCCGCGGCGACGAGCGGGCCCACCTCGGCCTCTGTCCCGAGCACGCTCGGCACCGCCTCGTCCGCGAGCAGCGACCGCGCGACCGTCAGGTAGACGTCGAGATCATGGGCAATATCCGTAGGATACGACTCTTCGTTGGTCCCCAGCGCGCAGTGCATCGCGGAGAGGGCGCGGCCGAGGCGCTCGCGGAGGAGCCCCGCCTCCACGTCGGCGATGAGCCGATCGTTCGACGCGTAGACGGCGTGGAGGAGCGCGTCGGCCGAGAAATAGAGCGGGAGCTGCGACTGGTAGACGTCGTGGAGGCCGAACGCGAACGTGGAGGTGGGCACGCGCGAGAGCACCACGAGCCCTCGCTCCCGGAGCATCGCGCGCTCGGCGCTCGTGAAGGCGAGCCGTCGCGCCACCGTCTCCCCGTGCTCGGGAGGGGTCTTGTGGTCCCACGCCGGCCAGGTGCGCGTCGCAGCGGCGAGGCCGCCGGTGCCCTCGAGGGCGAGGATCGCGTCCTCCGCCGCGGCGAGGTTGGAGTCGGCGGTCTCGCACACGTCGCCGGCCTTCTCCGGGGTGGCGCGCCTGCCGGGCCCGGGCTCGTCGGGCGGGACGGC
>CAZHGG010000827.1:0-3357 GCA_964531755.1 uncultured Polyangiaceae bacterium | reverse complement strand
GGGGACTAGAGGTCGACCATGGTGCCGAGCTCGACGACGCGATCGGGAGGCAGCTCGAAGTACGCCGTCGCCGGGCGGGCGTTCCGGGTGAGCAGCGCGAAGAACGACTCGGCGATGGGCCCCATGTCCCCGGCGGCGCTGGCGACGAAGCTCTCACGCCCCAGATAGTAGTTCGAGGCCCCGAGGTCCACGTCGAGCCCGTGCCGCGCCTTCGCGAGCTCGAGCGCGGGCGGCACGCGCGGGGCGTCCATGAACCCGAAGCGGATGTTGACGCGAAAGACCTTGTCAGCGAGCTTCTCGACGGTGATCCGATTGGCGTCCGCGACGTACGGCTCGCGCTGCTGCGTCACCGCGACGAGGACGAGCTCCTCCTCGAGGACCCCGAGCCGCTCCGCGTGCACAGCCAGCACGGTGGGAACGCCGGAGGGGCTCGCCCCCATGAACACGCCACACCCCTTCTTGCGCGGCGTGGACGCGAGCCCCGCCAGGAAGTCTTCGGTCGACTTGGCCTTCTTCGCGACGATGCGGGCCAGATAGAAGCGACCTCGACGCCACGTCACCATGACAAGCAAGAACACCAGGGCGATCGCGATCGGCACCCAGCCGCCGTCCATGAACTTCATGGCGTTGGCCGCGAAGAAGGGCAGATCGAAGGCCAGGAAGAACGCCAGGATCCCGCCGGCGACAGGGAGGGGCCACTTCCAGTTCTCACGCATGACCGTGAAGAACGCGATGCTCGTGATCGCCATCGTGCCGGTCACCGCGATGCCGTACGCCGCGGCGAGGCGGCTCGACTCCCGAAATGTGAGGACGAGCACGATGCACGCGACCATCAACAGCCAGTTGATCTCGGGGACGTAGATCTGCCCCTCCGCGTCCTTCGAGGTGTGTCGGACGGTCACGCGGGGGAAATACCCGAGGCTTATCGCCTGCTGGGTGAGCGAGAACGCGCCGGAGATGAGCGCCTGTGACGCGATCACGGTCGCCATCGTGGCGAGGACGACGAGGCCGACCGTGAAGCGGGGCCCGGGCGACATCGCGAAGAAGGGGCTCTCGGCGGCCTCGGGGCGCACGAGGAGGATCGCGCCTTGGCCGAAGTACGCGAGCACCAAGCATGGGAGCACGAGCGCCACCCACGCGAGGCGAATCGGCTTCTTGCCGAAGTGGCCCATGTCCGCATAGAGCGCCTCGCCGCCGGTGACCGCGAGCACGACGGAGCCGAGCACCATGAAGCCATGTTTGCCGTGGTGGAGGAAGAACCCCACCGCGTGGACCGGGGAGAGCGCCTGAAACACGGCCGGGTTCTTCGAAGCGTGGTAGGCGCCGAGCCCGCCGATCGTGAGAAACCACGTCGCCATCACGGGCCCGAAGAGCCCGCCGACCGTGGCCGTCCCTCGACTTTGGATGAGAAAGAGCCCGATCAAGATCGCGACCGTGGCGGGGATGACGTAGGGCGTGAAGGCGGGCGAGACCGTCTTCAGCCCCTCGACCGCCGCGAGCACGGAGATCGCCGGGGTGATCATCCCGTCGCCGTAGAGCAGGGCGGCGCCTGCGATGACGACGACCGCGAGCACGCCGACGGGCGTCGTCTTCGACGCGCGGAAGCGCTCGGGCAGGAGCGCGAGGAGCGCGAGGATTCCGCCCTCGCCTCGGTTGTCGGCGCGCATGATGAAGACGAGGTATTTCACGGTGACGACGAGCATGAGCGCCCAGAAGACCAGCGAGAGCACACCGAGCACGTTGTCGTGAGTCGGTGGCACGGCGTGGGGACCATGCGTGCATTCTGCAAGCGTGTAGAGCGGGCTCGTGCCGATGTCGCCGAAGACGATGCCGAGCGCGCCCAACATGAGGGCACCCAGCGAGCCCTTCGGCTCGTGACCATGCCCGTGGGCTGCGGTCGTCCCGTCCGCGCGCTCATCCGTCGTGGGAGAGACCATGACGCGGGACCGTAGCACCGTTGCGGACCGCCGAACGTCGTGGGCGCCGCCGATCAGCCGGCCAACCCGTTGGCGCCGATCGGGGTGACCACGGGCGCTCGCCTCGCCCCGGGTCGCAGCTCGCCTCTACCGGCGGCCTCTGCGGTAGAGCGGTGGGTGGAGGGGGTGGAGGGGGTAGAGGGGCGGGCAGCGCGGTGGGGGCGCTCAGTAGCCCTTGCGCAGGAACACCTTGTCGCCGAGCTCGATCTCGCGCCGCGTGCCGAGCAGGATGCACATGCTGCTGTGCTTGCCCACGGTGATGACCCTCAGCTCGCCCACGATCTCCTCGGGGAGCTTGGTGGAGTCCTTCGGCCGCGGCACCGACTCGGTGGCGGCGGGCGAGTTGCTCTCGAGCGCGATGCGGTCGACGGCGCGGCGCTCGATGAAGCTCTCGTGCCAGGCGTCGCCCTTCCGGAGGACGAGCAGGCGGTTGCCGGGCTTCACCTTGGCGTCCTCACCCTTGTCGATGAAGACGACCTGGTCCTGGCCGTAGAAGTTGTGGTTGCGCACGCTGGCGATCACCTGCGCGGCGGTCTCGGCCTCGTTGCGCTGCGGCGGCACGACCTCGAACCGCCGCTGGATGGGGCCGATGCGGGCGCCGCGCTCGATGACGTCGAGGGCCTCGACGATGCGCGCGCGCGCGGTGTGGTCCTTCGCCCGCCAGTTGTCGACGCGGACCGTGCCCTGGATGGCGATCATCTGACCGTTCCCGCGCACGGCGCCCTGGGGCCGGTAGATGGTGAGGAGCTGGCCCTCCTTCACCTCGCGGTTGTCGGCGAAGCGGATGTAGACCTCGTCGCCCTCCGTGAGGAGCATCTTGTCCTCGGGCGACCCGTTGATCTCGCCCCAGTTGCTCGACTGATCCTCGATGTAACCGCCGTTCCTCAAGAAGACGGTGCCCGCGGGCACCTGCGCGGGGCCCCGGATCGCGTTCGACGCGGTGGCGGCGGGCGCGCCGAGCTCCGCGCCGGGGCGCAGGCGCACCTGCTCTCCCGGATAGATCCAATGCGGGTTCTGGATCTCGGGGTTGTAGGACCAGATCCGAGGCCACTGGTACGGGTTCGAGAAATAGTGATCGCAGATGCCCCACAGCGTGTCGCCCTTGCGCACGGAGTGCACCTGGGCGTTCGGGTTCCTGCGGGCGTTCATGCCGCCGAAGATGAAGGAGCCGTTCTCGCGGCCGCGCACCGTGCCGCCGCCGCTGCCGGAGGCGCGGAGGTCGAACCCGTCGCGATCGCCTGGCCCCGTGATGGGCTTCGAGGAGGAGCCCGTCACGTTGCCGCCGCCGAGGACGCCGCCCTCCGGCACCGGCGCCACCACCGCGTTCGGGTAGGTCGGAAAGACCACCGTCGCGCCGCCGCCGGCCGCGGGGGCCGCGCCG
>CAZHGG010000826.1:0-3366 GCA_964531755.1 uncultured Polyangiaceae bacterium | reverse complement strand
AGCACCGCGATCACGACAACCAGGGCCGAGGCCGCCAGGATCGTGCCCCGCCAGCATCCCTCCGCCCGCGCCGGCCGCGCGGCCCGCCAGCGTCCCTCCGCGCGCCCCCGAACCCGGCGAGGCGCCCGTGCCGAACCTCGTGCAGACCCAGCCGCTCGTCTTGCCGCGGTTCACGCCCGGTCCAGGCGCCGTCGCCATGGTGCCGCCCGCGCCCCAGGCCGAGCTCGCGCCGGTAGGCGTCGAGCGCGCGCCGAACTTCACGCCGCCCCCGGGCAACGTCAGCGTGGTCATCCCGCCCCGGCCGCGCACGGGTACCCGAGTCTCGGGCGACGAGCTCATCGCCACGCTCTTCGAGGCGATGCACGATCTCCATTTCCTCCACGACGCCATCCAGGGCGCCGATTTCTGCCTGCAGCTCGCGCTCGGTGTGATCCCCTCGCGGGCCGGCTACGCCCACTTCTTCGACGTCGAGAAGCGCGAGTTCCTGCTGGTCCGCGCCAAGGGCGAGGACACCGAGGAGCTCGTCGGCAAGCGCCACCTCGAGGCGGAGCCCCTCCTCGCAGCCGCGGTCCGCGCGAAGAAGGCCATCTTGAAGGATGCCAACGAGGCGCTCACGAGCCGCTATATGACGCTGGGCGGCGCCACGAGCGTCGTGCTCGCTCCCGTCCTCGTCACGGGGCGCCCGCTCGCCATCCTCGAGCTCGTCAACCCGTCCGACGGCGCGCCGTTCACCCAAGACGAGGCCAACGCGCTCAACTACATCGCCGAGCAGTTCGCCGAGTTCCTGTCCTCGCGCGGCCTCGTGTTCGACCACGGTCGGCCGCGCGCCGCGCACGGCTAGCCGTGCGCGCCGTGCGGGGGGAGGGCCGCCGTGGCGCGCGAGGCTGAGCGCTCGAGGCGGGACCGCCTGACCCGCTTCGTGCTGCTGCCGGCCGTCCTCGTCGCCGTCGCCGTCCTCGCCTACTTCACCTTCCGGACGACGCTCCAGCTCGACACGCTCCGCAAGCAGTCGGTGCTCGAGGCCACGCTCGCGCTCGCGAACGAGAAGGCGACCCGCCTGGATCGGCAGATCATCGACCAGGACAACGTGGTCCTCGCGATCGCCGACCCCGCGCAGGCCGAGCACCTCACCGAGCGCTGGCTGCCCACCGCGCAGCGCGAGACGCCCTCGGTGCGCGCCATCCTGGTGCTCGACGAGACCCGCACCGTGGTCGCGTTCGCGTCCCGCGCGCGCGGGCCCTTCGCGGAGGAGGAGGCGTTCCGCCGGCTGCTCACCGAGCGGCTCCTCGACGACATGCCGCCGCCCGTCGAGGCCCTCCGACACCTCCACCGCACGTACGGCGCCGAGAGCTACCTCATCTCGTACTGGCTCCGCCCCAGCGACGATCGCACCTACACCGTCGTCGCGTGGCACGACATCGGGCGGATCGTGAAGGAGACTCTGCCCACCCTCTACGGGGACCGCTCGGTGCCGGGGGTGCTCCTCGCGCAGAACACGAGCCGCGCGAACATCGTCGACGAGGAGGGGCGCATCGTGTTCGGCCCGCCCCTGCGCAGCGGCGGCTTCACGGTCGGCGTGCGTTTCCCGACCACCCTCTACAACTGGCGCGTGCAGGTCTCTCCGGTCGGCGAGGACGAGTTCACGGTCAACGTCAAGCGCCGGCGCCTCCTCGAGATCGCGACGGTCGGCCTGTCGTTCGTCGTGCTCGTCGCCGGCGTGCTCACCATCCTGCTCGCCGCCGAGACCGAGCGCCAGGCGTCGGCGCTGAAGAGCGAGTTCGTCGCGAACGTGAGCCACGAGCTCAAGACGCCGCTCGCGCTCGTGCGCATGTTCGCCGAGATGCTCCAGAGCGGGCGCGTCAAGAACGAGGAGAAGCGCCTCGAGTACCTGAACGTCATCGTGAGCGAGAGCGAGCGACTCTCGAGCCTCATCGAGAACGTCCTCGACTTCGCCCGCGTGGAGCGCGGCCGCGCGAGCTATGATTTTTCCCCGGGCGATTTGGGAGAGGTTGTCCGCCGAGCCGTCAACGTCTACCGCTACCGCGCCGAGCGGGAGGGCGTGGCGCTCACGCTCGAGGTCGACGACGCGCTGCCCGAGGTGCTGCTCGACGCCCGCGCCATCGAGCTCGTGGTGATCAACCTGCTCGACAACGCGCTGAAGTACGCCCCGGACGGCAAGGTGATCGCCGTCTCCGTCACCCGGTCCGGGGACGACGTCACGGTCTCCGTGACCGACCAGGGCCCGGGGATCGCCGAGGCCGAGCGGCAGCGAATCTTCGAGCGGTTCGTCCGGGGGTCGTCGGCGACCGCGCGCGACGGGCGGGGCGCCGTCCGTGGCAGCGGAATCGGCCTGTCGCTCGTGCAGCACATCGCCGAGAGCCACCGCGGCCGCGCGTGGGTGGACAGCGAGCTCGGCCAGGGCGCCACCTTCCGCTTCAGCGTTCCCCGCCGCTCCGGGCCCGCGCCCGACCGCCTGTCGTGACCCTGCGGCGGCGCGACCGGGCTTGCATTTCGCGTTGACGCGTGTCTTAAGCACGATATCGTTGGCCTAGGGCAACTACGACGGGGCTCGCGCGCGCGCGCCACGTGTGACTGCGGCCTCCGAGCAACTCGGGAGAACGGGAGAGTAGGTTTTTTTCATGGCGACGAATGGGAACGAGGAGGCGAAGCTGTTTGTGGCGGGCCTTCCCGATAGTGTGTCGGAAGATGTTCTGAAGCAGCTCTTCGAGGCGACCGGAGGCAAGGTCGTCAACATCAGCCTCCCGAAAGATCGGGAGACCGGGCGCCCACGTGGCTTCGGCTTCGTGACGCTGGCCACTCCGGCGGAGGCGCAGGCGGCGCGAGAAGCGCTCGACGGCTCGCTCCAGGCCGGCAAATCGATCTCGGTGCGGCCGTTCCAGGCCGAGCCACCGCGCCGCGACGGCGCGGGCCCTGGCCCCCGCGAGGGGGGCCGCGAGCGCCCGTATGGCGGCGGTGGCTCGGGCCCAGGCGGGGGGGGCCCCGGGGGCGGCGGAGCGAACGCGCCCGACCGTACCCTGTACGTAGGCAACCTGCCGTACGACTGCACCACCCTCGAGGTGGAGACCCTGATCAACGAGGTCGTGGCGGACGAGGGCTCGGTGGTGCGCGTGCACCTGCCGATGGACCCCGACGGTCGGAAGCGCGGCTTCGGCTTCGTGACGATGTCGAGCAGCGAGGCCGCGAAGGCCGCGGCCGACGCGCTCCGCACGGGGACCCCCCGAGGCCGGCCTCTGAAGGTGAACCTGGCCCACCCGAAGGGTGAGCGCCCGCCGCGCGACGGCGGCGGCGACGGCGGCGGGGGTGGTGGCGGCTCCGGCGGGGGTGGCGGCGGCTTCGGCGGCGGCG
>CAZHGG010000825.1:0-3367 GCA_964531755.1 uncultured Polyangiaceae bacterium | reverse complement strand
CCGGCTCCTCGGCGCGGGCGGCGCGGCTCGAGGGCGTGTCGTCCACCGGCTCACTGGGGCTCGGCGCGTCCGGCGCCGCGTCGTCCGCCTCGGCGGCCGCCTTGCGCGCTCGCGCTCGCTTGGGCTTGGCCGGGGGCGGCGCGGCCGACTCCTCGGTGGGGACGAACACGTCGTCCTCTGGATCGCTCTCCGGCAGCGCGGCGACGATGACCTCGTCGGGGCTCGCCCGCAGGATCTTGGGCGCGTCCTCCGCCCGCTGCTTCTCGCTCGCGTCGCGCTCGAGGTCGCGCGCCGCGCGCCACGCCTCGGAGATCGCCCTCGCGCCGCCGACGAGCCGGAGGGTGGCCTCCCGAAAGAAGGCCGCGATCGAGCGCATGAGCGCGATGAACGAGAAGGTGGCTCGCGCGATCAAGATGAGGCCGAGCAGGGAGAAGCCGACCAGGAACGAGCCGATCGACGAGAAGAGCGAGCGCCCCACCTCGCCGAACAGCTCGCCCACGAGCCCCGCCGCGGGCTGCCTTCCGAAGGCCACGGCGGTCGGCCACCCCACCTGCACGAGCGCGGCCGCGATGACCAGCATGAGCATGTCGCCGCCGAGGCGGGCCGGCGTGACGTTGTTCTGCTTGCCGCGCACGAACGGGATGCCGAGCAGGAACAGCTCGAGCGGGACGGCCCAGGCCGCGACGCCCACGAGCTGGACGAAGCAGCGCGCGCAGGCCTCGCCCACCGGGCCCACCCAGTTCTCGCCGACGATGGGCTCCCGGGGCGTCGCGTTCTCTGCGACCGCCGTCAGCGCTGGCTCGCCCGCGTACGAGGCGAGCGCCAGCGCCAGGAAGACCGCCCCCGTCCACATGGCCAGCGCCGCGACCTCGCGGTGGCGCGCGAGCGCCCCGGCGCCCTTCCCGACCACGGTCGGCACGCGGTTGTTGGGTGGAAGCGCGGGCTCGGCCCGGCGCTGTGCGACGAGTGGGAAGGCCATAACTACTAGATCCTACATTGGAGCCTATGTCGGTCTTGGGCGGCGGGTCAACTTCGAGCGCCGCCAGGGATCGCGGCCGAGCCGTGCGCCGCTGTGGTCCGCGAGGTCCGCGCGCGCATGGAAACGCCCGCGGGAGAAAGAGGCTCGAAACGTGGCGAAGTTTGTTGGGTTCGGGCGAGAGGGTCGCGTAACATGGGGACCCTGCGGTTTCCGGGGTCCCCCGGGCCGCGCCTTCCCGCCTCAGCCGCGCGCCGCGCCGCTGCGCGGGTCCAGGATCGGACGAGGAGAGATGGCGGTCGATACCATGCGAAAGACCTCGAGCTTGACAGTCACCCGCGCGCGATGGGCCTCTCGAACGCTGGCGGGCGGCGCGCTGGTCGCGCTCTTCGCGGGCGCGTCGCTCACGGGGTGCGCCGTGAGCGAGACCGACGTCAAGCGCTGGGAGGGCACCGAGCGGGGCCCCCACAAGCTGGTCGCCGTGATGTCCCACCAGAAGTACCGGCCGGAGCTCCGCGTGGAGGCCGCCCTCACCCTCGTGCGCATGCGCCCGCGGGGAGGCAAGAAGGTCGGCTACACGATGCTCCTCGACAAATACAAGGACGAGGAGAACATCCAGCGGGAGGGCGCGCTGAAGCAGCTCAGCGAAGACCAGCGCCGGCTCATCGTGAACGGCATGGCGCCCGTGCTCATCAAGGAGATGGCCGCGCCCCCGCCCCCGCGCACCCCCGAGGGGCGCCTCCCGGAGGATTTCTCCATCCCCTACAAGGACGCCGCCTTCGCGATGCTGTCGAACGAGCCCACGTCGCTCGTCAGCGACGAGGCCACGCGCAAGCAGCTCACCGAGGCCCTCATCAAGTGGGTGCAGACCGGCTTCGAGGACCGCCTCGAGAACAGCTCGCAGCAGTTCAGCGTCGAGCAGATGATGCGCTACCTCGGCCCCACGAGCGTGCGCGTGCTCCCGTCGCTCATCACCGAGAAGGCGAACCGCCTCGATCGCATCGCCGGCCTCGTGAACGAGCTCGGCGAGCCCGAGACCAAGCTGAAGGCCTCCGAGGCGCTGGTGGAGCTCGCCAAGACGCTCATCTCGCCGAACTGGACCGCCACCCAGACCCAGGTGGTGCAGGAGTTCAACAAGAAGAACAACGTCAACGCGACCCCTGCGCAGCTCCAGCAGCAGGTCGAGAAGATGCTCGACCGCCGCCTCACGGAGGAGGTCTTCGTCGCGATGAAGAAGGTCGGCGGGCGCCCCGCGATCGACTTTCTCCTCGACTTCGCCAACGACGGCAAGCAGAAGGAAGACCGTCGCAAGCTCGCGCTGGCGGCCCTCGAGGGCCGCATGGACAAGTCCAACGCGAAGGACCTGGAGCGCGTCTTCGCGGTCGCGAAGGGCGACGAGACCCCCGACGCCGTGCGCGACCAGGGCTTCCGCCGCCTCGGCGAGTTCCCCAAGGAGCAGATCGTCCCGCTCCTCAACACCCTCTTCGGCCCGAAGATCGAGCCGAAGAAGTGGAAGGTGCGCTGGGTCGCGGCCAGCATGGTGCTGAAGACCCTGAACGCGAAGCAGGTCGGCGCCGAGTTCATGGCGAAGATGCCCACCTCGGAGAAGTCCAAGATGGGCATGACCGAGCCGCTCGACTACGGGCAGACCATCCTCAAGCTCGACGGCGACGGCAAGGCGGTCATCAAGGAGTACCTCGGCTCGAAGGTGATCGGCCCCAAGCTCGTCGCCCTCGGCTCTTTCTACGAGGGCAAGAAGGCCGACGTCCCGATCATCCGCTCGTTCGAGAACGACACGGCGAAGCTGCCCCTGTGCGAGCCCTCGGACGAGTGCGACTGGAAGTGCGACGTCCCGAAGGCAGGCAACCCGAAGGAGACCGAGCCCAAGGAGCTCAAGACCGTCGGCGAGCTCGTGAAGTTCTGCATCATCCCCTCGATGGAAAAGTGATTCCCTTGCCTCACGACATCTGCTCCACACCTTCCCGCTGCCCCGAGGGGCGGAGGGGTTCACCACGAAGGCACGCCAAGGGGTCTGTATGAGCTCGGATCCGAACAAGAAAAGCCCGCGGACCTTTCAGTGCCGCGACGTCCTCTGGGACACGTTCGAGCAAATGGCCCGAGAGCTCGAGTGCAGCGTCGACTACCTCATCAACGAGTCGATGAAGCAGTACTCGCGGCAGCGGAACTACGGAGAGCGTGCCCCTTCGCGCGAAGCGCCGCAGCGTGATCCCGCCTTTGTGAGCGGCCCGCCGCCGCCACCGCCCATGCCCACCCGGGGTACGGTCCCGCCGCAGGGCCGCCTGCCGCCGCCGCCCCTCCCGCGTGGGGGTGGCATGCCGCCGCCGCCGCCCCGTCAGCCGACGATGTCCACCCGCCAGCCGCCCTCGGCAG
>CAZHGG010000824.1:0-3369 GCA_964531755.1 uncultured Polyangiaceae bacterium | reverse complement strand
CAGCGCGCGGCCGAGGTCGGCGGTGGCGCGCGGCACCTCGGCGGCCGACACGCGGCCGTCGCCGTCCTCGTCGAGGGCGGGCACGAGGCGCAGCCCGTCGGCCACGGCGAAGGACACGCGCGCGGTGAGCTCCGCGCCGGTCACCTTGTATTCGCCCGAAGAGAGCCCGAGGGTGTGCGCCGCCGCGGCGCGGGCGCCGAGCGCCCAGGCGAGCGTGAGGAGCGCGAACATCGCGACCGCGCGGGCCGAGCGAGCGGGGAGCGGCGCGAGGAGCGCACGGAGCGCATGGAGCGGGCGGCCGCGTGCCAAGGTGCCGCCGAGTTTGACTGAAACCGCCCCCGTAAGGAAGGATGAGGCATGTCCGCTCGAAGCCAGGCCGTCTCCCCGCATGCGCGGCTCACGCGCGCGCTCCTCGCGCCCGCCCTGTGCGCGGGCCTCGCGGCGTGTGGCTGGGGCACGGGCTCCGCGTTCATCGAGCAGCCGCTCTCCCCCGCGAACGAGCCCGGGCTCCCGCAAGGTGGCGCGCAGGGCGCGCAGGCTCCGCCGCCGGGCCGCCGCCCGAGCGTCACGCTCGAGGCGAAGGGTCACCTGCCGGAGGACGTGCGCGGCCAGAACCTCGGCTTATTCCGCAATACTTACTACGATTTCCCGAGCGAGGCCGAGTTCACGAGCGCCGCGAAGGGCGAGCCCGTCACCCTGCGCAGCGCCACCTGCGGTGCCATCGCGCAGGTGCCCCGCGCCTTCTTCGAGACGCTCTGCGTGCAGGGCTCCGGCTCGCTCGCGCGGGGCGGCACGGTGAGCTTCGCCAAGCGCGACTGCGGCTGCGCCGACGTGTGCCCGCGCACCGGCCAGAAGATCTGCTTCGAGGCGCTCGACCCCAAGGCGTTCCCGTGGGGACGCGGGGCCGCGGGGCGCCCCATCGCACCGCTCCGCACGGTGGCGGCCGACACCACCGTGCTGCCCATGGGCACGCCGCTCTACATCCCCGAGCTCGACGGCCTGCCCATCGGCGAGGGCGGCGCCCTCCACGACGGGTGCGTCGTCGTGGAGGACCGCGGGCTCAAGGTGCGCGAGAGCCACATCGACATCTTCACGGGCCGGCCGCAGACCACCGAGAAGCTCGAGGACATGGTGCCGTCGAACCAGGGCGTGCACGTCGTCGTCCGCACGACGCGCTGCGAGCACCTGGCCCCGAAGTGAGCCCGTCGCGCGCCGAGGAGCCGGAGCCGCGCCACGTGGTGACGCTCCGGCCGGTGGGCTACGCGCGCACTCCCTACCGCGAGAAGGCGGAGGCGCCGCGGCAGCCGCTCGCCGCGCGCGGCGTCGAGGGGCGCGTCGAGGTGTTCACGCGCTACCGCGACGGCCTCGCCGACCTCGAGGGCTTCGACCGAATCCTCCTCACGTTCGGCTTCGACCGCGCGCCGCCGACGTCGAGCCTCAAGGTGCAGCCGCCGCGGAGCCCGGTGAAGCGCGGCGTCTTCGCCACGCGCTCTCCTCACCGGCCGAACGGCCTCGGGCTCTCCGTGGTGGGGCTCGCCCGCGTCGAGGACTGCACTCTGCACGTGTTCGACGTCGACCTCCTCGACGGCACGCCGGTCTACGACATCAAGCCCTACCTCGCCTACACCGACGCCTTCCCCGACGCGCGCGCGGGGTGGCTCGCGGAGGGCGCCCCGGCCGACGTCGCGGCGCGCGGCACGCCCGCCGATCCTCGCGCGCCCTACGTCGTCTCGCTGCGGCCGGAGGCGAAGCTCGCGTGCGAGTTCGTCGAGCGCGAGACCGGCCTCGCCCTCGAGCAGCGCGCGCGGGAGCACCTGTCGCTGGGCCCCGAGCCGCACGCGTACCGGCGCATCCGGCGCGAAGGCGACGTCTCGGTGCTGGCGGTGAAAGAGTGGCGGGTCGCGTTCGTCGAGGTCGGCCCGCGCGCGCTCGAGATCGTGCGCGTGCGGTCGGGGTGCTCGCCGCGCGACCTGGCGCGCGACCGCCCGGACCTCGCAGCCCACCGCGCCTTCGTGGCCCGGTTCGGCGCCTGAGCCGAGGGAGCCCGCGGGCGAACGAAGGTCTCGCCGTGAAGGGTGCTACGCTCGGGCGATGGTGATCCCGCCCGACGCGCCCCGACTCGGTGGGCGCCCCCGCGCGCGGCTGTGGGGCGCGGCGTTCGCCGCGAGCCTCCTCGCCGCAGCGCTCTTCGCTGCCTGCTCCGACACCCCCGCGCCCAGCGCCGACGCCGGGGTCGACGCGCCGGCCGCGCTCCCCACGGCCGACTCCGCGCCCCCTCCCCCGGCGCCCAAAGACGCCGAGGTCGACGCGGCCGACGCGGCCCCCGATCCCTGCGACGAGCGCGGGGCCGACGGCCTCGTGACGTCGCTCGCGTGCACCGGCCTCTACGCCGACCTCGCGACGAAGAAGCTCGCCCCCGACGTCGTGCCGTACATGACCGGCGCCCCGTTCTGGAGCGACGGCGCCGAGAAGGAGCGCTACCTGAGGCTCCCGCCCGGCGCCAGGATCGACGCCGCCGCCATGGACGCGTGGAAGTGGCCCGTGGGCACCAAGGTGTGGAAGCAGTTCAAGGTCGGCGGCAAGCGCGTCGAGACCCGCCACTACTTCAAGGTCTCGGCCACGAAGTGGCTGCGCACGACCTACCGGTGGGACGCGGGCGAGACCCGCGCCACGCGCCTCGACACCGGCGAGACCCTGCCCGACGGCTACGAGATCCCCACGCTGCAGAAGTGCGACACGTGCCACTACGGCGGCGCCGACCAGCTCCTCGGCCTCGACGCCGTGGCGCTCTCGCTCCCGGGGGCGACCGGCGTGACCCTCGCCGGCCTCGCCGCCGCGGGCGCCCTGTCCGCGCCGCCGGCCACGCGCAGCGCGGTGGTGCCCGAGGACGCCACCGGCAAGGCCTCCGCGGCGATCCAGTGGCTCCACGCGAACTGCTCGTCGTGCCACAGCGACGCGCCGCTCGCCGCCGCGTCCGCCGTGAACCTCCGGCTCGCCCTGCGCCCGAGCGAGCTGCTCACGGCGACGCCCACGCCGGTGACGAGCCTCGCCCTCTACACCACGGCCTACTGCACGCCCACGCGCTACGTGCCCGCCGACGCCGGCGCGCCGCTGAAGAGCATCGAGGGCGGCGACAAGACCCGCAGCGCGGTCTGGGCGCGCGCCGCGATCCGCGACGTGGCGGCGCGCGAGCAGATGCCACCCATCGGCTCGCACAAGGTCGACGCGGTGGGGGTCGCGGCGCTCGGCGCATGGCTCGACGCGCTCGGCCCCTGCCCCTGAGGCCCCGCGCTCGCCCACCGAGCAGGCGCCAAAGCGCCCCCCCACGCCGCCGCGCGTGCCATGAACCCCTAGCCGTCGGCTAGGTGG
>CAZHGG010000823.1:0-3371 GCA_964531755.1 uncultured Polyangiaceae bacterium | reverse complement strand
CGCGCGCGCCCAGCGGAGCGTGCTGCTCATCAGCGTCGACTCGCTCCGGGCCGACATGCCATGGGCCGGCTACCCGCGCGCCATCGCGCCTCGCCTGACCGCGTTCGAGGCGCAGAGCGTGAGCTACACGCGCGCCTACGCGGTGTCTTCGTACACGTCGATGAGCCTCGGCGGGCTGCTCGCGGGGCGGTACCCGCACGAGCTCGCGCGGGACGGGTACTTCTTCGGCACGTACGCGCCGTCGAACGAGCTCTTCCCCGAGCTGCTCCAGGCCGCGCACGTGCACACGACCAGCGCGCACGCGCATGGGTACTTCAAGGGCGCGGGCTTCGAGCAGGGGTTCGACACCTGGAAGATCGTGCCCAACCTGAAGTGGAACGCCCAGACCGACGAGAACGTCACGAGCCCGGCGCACGAGCAGCTCGCCGAGGAGCTGCTCGCCGCGGCCGCCGCGAAGGGGCGCTTCTTCGCGTGGTTTCACTTCCTCGACCCGCACGACCAGTACCAAGACCACGCCGCCGACGGCGTCGAGCCGTTCGGCACGAAGGCGCGCGACAGGTACGACGGCGAGGTGCTGTTCACCGACCGCTACGTGGGCAAGCTGCTCGACTTCGTCGAGGCCGCCCCGTGGGGGAAGGACACCGTCGTCGTCGTGACGTCGGACCACGGCGAGGCCTTCGGCGAGCACGGGCAGACCCGCCACGGCTTCGAGATCTGGGAGAACCTCGTGCGCGTCCCGCTGATGGTGCGGGCCCCGGGCGCCAAGCCTCGCCGCATCGACCAGCCGCGGAGCGCGATCGATCTCGCCCCGACCTTCCTCGAGCTGCTCGGCGTGAAGGGCGGGGAGACGCTCCCCGGCAAGAGCCTCGTGCCCGAGCTCATGGGCGCGCCAGCGGCGGCCCGCGCCGTCGTGGTCGACCTGCCCGCGACCAGCGACAACGACCGGCGCCGGGCCGTGATCTCCGGCCAGTGGAAGATGTGCGCGTACGGCCCCCAGGAGCTCTACTTCAAGCTGTTCGACCTCGAGGCCGATCCGGGCGAGCTCTCGCCGATCCTCAAGGGCGACGACTTCGAACGCATGCGTGCAAAATACAAGGAAGTGACGGCCGCGATCAAAGATGTGCCCGCGACCAAGTGCGGGAAGGGGTGCCTCGCGGGCACGAAGTAGGGCGCGCGCCCGCGCGGGCTCGCGTGCGGGCGGAGGGCCGGGGCGTGTCGGGGTTGAGGTGGCGCCCCGCAGCCGGTACCGTCCGGGGCCATGCGAGTCCTCCCGGTGCCGTGCCTCAGCGACAACTACGCCTACCTCGTCGTGTGCGACGCCACACGCACCGCGGCGCTCGTGGACCCGTCGAACCTCGCCGGGGTCGAGGGGCCCGTGCGCGCGCTGCAGGCCGACGGCTTCACGCTCCGCGAGGTGTGGGCCACGCACCACCACCTGGACCACGTGGGCGGGGTCGACGACGTGTGCGACACGTTCGGGGTCGGCGTCGTCGTGGGCCTCGAGGCCGATCGCGCGCGGCTCCCGCGGCTGACCCTCGGGCTCGCTGACGGCGACACCCACGCGCTCGGCGCCGTGAGGGTGCGGGTGATGCACGTCCCCGGGCACACGTCGGGCGCGCTCGCGTACGTGTGCGAGGCGGACGGCGCGGCGCCGGCGGTGTTCACCGGCGACACGCTCTTCATCGCGGGGTGCGGGCGCATGTTCGAGGGCACACCCCCGCAGATGCACGCCTCGCTGAGCCGCCTCGGCGCGCTCCCGCCCGAGACGCGCGTCTACTGCGGGCACGAGTACACCGTCGCGAACCTCGCGTTCGCTGCGCACCTCGAGCCGTCGAGCGCGGAGATCGCCCAGGCGCGAGAGGAGGCGCTCGCCGCCCGAGGGCGCGGGGAGCCCACCGTGGGTGGAACGATCGGCCGCGAGCGGCTCCACAACCCGTTTCTGCGAGCGTCGTCGCTCGAGCTCCGCGCGACGCTCGGCCTGCCCGAGGGCGCGTCCGACGTGGACGCCTTCGCCGCCGCGCGGAAGGCCAAGGACACCTTCGTGGCCCGCTGAGCGGCGCTCGCTCACGCGGCTCAGCGCGCCGCGTCCTCCGCGAGGTGGCGCGCGATCGCCGCGCGCTCGCGGGCGAGGAACGGCTCGATGAGGCGCGCGAGCCGCGGCTCACGCACGCGGTGCATCGAGCGGGTCAGCGTGGGCCGGAAGCCGCGCAGCCGCTTGTGCTCGCCGCCCGCGCCCGGCTCGAACGTGTGGAGCCCCTCGCGGATGGCCTCCTCGATGCCGTGGTAGAAGCACACGTTGAAGTGCAGGAACGGCAGGTCGACGTGCGTTCCCCAGTAGCGCCCGTAGAGCACGCCGCCGCGCTTGACGTTGAACGCGCTCGCGATGAGCTCGCCGTCTCGCCGCGCGAGCGCCCACGCGAGGCGGCCCGCGAACCGCTCGGCGACGAGCTCGAAGAACCGGACGGTGAGGTAGCGGCGCCCGTAGACGAACTTGTCGACCGTCGTGAGGTAGAGCGCGTGCATCTCGCGGGCGAGCCCGGGGGTGAGCTCGTCCGGGCGGGCGGTGCGGAGCTCGACCCCGTCGCGCGCGAGCTGCGCCCGCTCCCTCCGCACCTGCGTGCGCTTCTTGGACGGCAGCGTCGAGAGGAAGTCCTCGAAGGTCGTAAAACCTTGATTTTTCCAATGAAATTGGATGCCATGGCGCTCGGCGTAGCCGGCGCGACCGAAGGCGCCGGCCTCGTCGTCGCGCACGAAGAGCGCGTGCGCCGAGGAGAGCTCGAGATCGGCGCAGAGCCGCGCGGCCGCGCCGGCGACGGCCGCGATGAGCTCCGCGCGCCGAGGCGCGGGGAGCGCGGGGTCGACGAGGACGCGGTCGCCCGTGGCCGGGGTGAAGGGCACGGCGAAGACGAGCTTCGGGTAGTACGGGACGCCGAGCTGCGCGGCCACGTCGGCCCAGCTCCAGTCGAAGACGAACTCGCCCTCGCTGTGGAGCTTGACGTACGCGGGCGCGGCCGCGACGAGGCGCTCGCCCTCGTAGAGCGCGAAGGGGCGGGGGAGCCACCCCGTGTGCTCCCCGACCGAGCCGCTGTCCTCGAGGCACGCGAGCCACTGCCACTCGACGAAGGGGCTCGAGCGCTCAGTGAGCAGCGCGTCCCACGCCGCCTCTGGCACCTCGTGGATCGACGTGAGGACGCGGAGCGTGAGCGCGGTCGTCGGGTCGCTGTCGGGGGAAGGTGGGGGAGTCATGGCGCCCGCTCCTCGGGCTCCTCAGTGGGATGCCAGCACCGCGACGGCGATCGCGAGCGCGGCGAGCGCGGCGACGGCGGCGAGCACCATGCCGACGCGGCGGCGCTGGGCGGGCCGGTCGGCCG
>CAZHGG010000822.1:0-3374 GCA_964531755.1 uncultured Polyangiaceae bacterium | reverse complement strand
CAGGCCGCCGCGTCCGCGCCCCACGAGGTCTCGAGCACCGGCTCGTCGCCGAAGGCGAACGCGCAGCTCCCCTCCGGGTCCCACTCCGACGCCGCCTCGGGGGCTCGCGCCGTCGCCAAGCCGGCCGCTCCGCCCGCTGCGGCGCCCGCGGAGGTGCCGGAGAACGATCCTCGGGTGCAGGGGGCGCGCGACGTGTTGCGCCACCTCGATCGGGTGCTCCCGAGCGTGCGGCAGTTCGGCTGGGCGCACCCCGCGACCGACCGCGCGTTGCGCACCGCGCACGACGCCTTCCGCGAGGCGCTCGGCCGCGACCCCGAGCTGCTGCAGTTCTCGGTGCGCCCGTACTCGTTCGTGGTCCTGGGTCACAACGTGTGGGAGCCCCAGGCCCCCTACGACGCCATCCCGTACAACCTCTTCGCGTGCGGCATCCGCAGCATGCGGCTCGGCTCGGGCATCTCCCTCGAGGAGCTGCGCGAGACCCTCACGCTGTTCATGCTCGATCCCGCGCGAGACCTCCCCCCGGAGGACGACCTCGCCGCGGCGTTCTGGGAGCGCGCGCTCCCCAGCGTCAGCTACGAGTGCGCCGAGGCCTTCGCGGAGGGCGACGCCGGCGCGCGTGAGGCCTTCTTCGAGGAGGCCGATCGCCTCGAGGCCATGGCCGAGTCCGCCAACCGCGAGAACATCAGCCGCCTCGAGACGCGGACGATGGCCCTCTCCACGGACAAAGCGGCGCTCACCGCCCCGAAGGTGCCGAGCGTCCTCAGCCTCGACGACGTCGTGAAGGGCGCGATGCTCGCGCAGTTCGAGGTCGGCCGCGACCAGTGGGCCGATCGCTTCGTCGACGCCCTCGTCGACGGCTTCCTCGACGCCGCGGCCAACCGCGACGCGCCGCTCGTCCTCGCCTCGCTCCGCAAGTCGGGCCAAGACCTGGTCGTCGCGGGGCGCGTGGACGTCCTCGTGCAGCTCTACACGGCCGTCTGCGACCGCCTCGGGCCGCGCGTGCCGAACGCGGAGAGCCACCGGAAGCTCGTGAGCGTCCTCACGAGCGCCCTCTTCGGCGGCGAGACGCTCGAGCTCATCGTGCGCACCCTCCGGGACGATCCCGCGCGCGTCGAGGTGTTCGCGCCCATCATGGCGCTGCTCCCCGCCAACGAGTTCACGGGCGTGCAGAACGCGCTCCGCGAGCCGTCGCCGCCGCCCGTGCGCACCCTCCTCATCAGCTTCCTCGAGCGCCACCTCGCCGGCCGAGAGGCCGAGGTCGCCCAGGTCGCGCTCGGCGCGGACAGCGATCTCGCCGCCGCCATCGTCGCGCTGCTCGGCCGCGCGGGCACGCCCGCGGCGCGCCAGGCCCTCTCCAGCCTCGCCCAGACCGACGACGTCAACGTGCGCGTCGAGGCGCGCATCCTCATGATGGGCTCGCCCGACCAGGCGGTGAACGAGGTCTCGCGCATGCTCGAGAACCCCTCGGCGCTCGTGCGGATGGCGTCGCTCCGGGCGATCATTCGCTACGGCCTCCGGGGCGCGTGGCTCCCCGTGCAGCGCATGACCCAGGCGAAGAACTTCTTCGAACTCGGCGCCGACGAGCGCCGCGAGGTGCTCCGCGCGCTCTACCTCCTCGCGCCCGACCGCGGCGAGCCGCTCCTGCTCGACCTCGCCCGCAAGGGAGGCATGCTCGCCTCCGAGTCGCGCGAGTCGACGCGCGCGATCGCGTGCGAGGTCCTCGGCGAGTACGCGCGCTCGCGCGCCGCGATCGGCGCGCTGAACGAGGTGTTCCAGTCGCGGTGGGGCACCGCCGAGGAGACCCGCCAGGCGGCCACCACGGCGCTCTCCAAGATCGCCGCCCGGGTGGAGGGCTCACCGTCATGACGATGCGCCTCGACATCGTGACGAACGACGCGGGCGAGCTCGTCCGCCGCGAGCACGCGCGGGACCAGGGCTCCAACGCCCTCATGTCGGTCTACAAGCTCGCGAAGCTCGCGCAGGTGCACAACCTGACGAACCAGGCGTTCCTCCAGCAGCTCGACCAGACCGTCAACATCGTCGCCGACTACTGCCTGCGCTCCGGCACGAACCTCAACATCCTCTTCGCGCACCGCGCCGCGTTCGTCGGCGGCCAGCTGCTCAAGGGCTCGCGCGGCACCTACCAGCTCGCGTCGGAGCTCGGCGAGATCTTCGAGTGGCTCGGCGGCTCGGAGCTCATCATGCAGCGCGACATCTCCCGCGACGAGATGCTCGCGTTCGCCGAGGAGATCTCCCGCTGCATGCGCAGCGAGCGCGGCAACTTCCGCTCGCCCACGCCGAAGATCCGGCTCCGGCAGGTGGCCGACGCGGCGCGCCTGCGCGGCATCGACGTCGAGCAGCTCGACCAGGAGCAGCGCATCCGCCGCACCTACGCGTCGGCGGTCGTCGTTTTGCGTAGGTTTTTCGAGGACTTGGAGGCGAGTCACTACATGCTCCCGCGGCGCATCAAGCGCGTCGCGCAGAGCCTCGTCGACCTCTCCGACGGCACCACGCCAGCGTTCCTCGGCGTCACCGAGGTGCGCAACGCGAACCACGACGAGGCGGGTCGCGCGGTCAACTCGGCCATCCTCGCGGTCGCCATCGCGCGCGAGGTCACGAGCGACCGCGTCGCGCTCGCGCAGGTGGCGATGGCCGCCATGATGCACGACGTGGCTCGGCCCCGCGCGTTCGCGCTCAGCAAGGCGAACGCCGGCGAGTTCGCCGCCATGATGACCACCACCACGCTGTCGGAGGACCAAGAAGATCGCCTCGCGGCGGGCACCGCGGCGGTCCTCACGGCGCTTGGTCGCGTCAACGAGCCGACCATCACCCGCACGGTCGTCGCCTACGAGGCCCAGTGGATGCGCCGGCAGCAGTGGCTCGGACCGATCTACCGCGGGCAGCGCCAGCCCACCGTGCACGCGCGCATCATGCGCATCGCGCGCCGCTACAACGACCTGCTCACCCCCGAGCCAGGCCTGCCGCCGCCCACCACCGACTTCGCGGTGGCGACGCTCGACACCGAGCTGACCGATCCCTCCGACAAGACCGTGCTCCGGATGGCCGTCGCGGCGCTCGGGCTCATCCCGGTAGGCACGGTGGTGCAGCTCTCGACGGGCGAGGTGGCCGAGGTCACGCGCGGCGCCTCCGGCTCGCTCGACAAGCCGAAGGTCAAAATCGTGATGGACGCGCGCGGCGGCGTGGTCTCGAACGGCGCCGAGATCGACCTCGGCAAGCCGAACCCTCGCGAGCCGCCTCGCCAGATCAACCGCGTGATGAGCACCGACGGGTGGAAGAAGGGCCTCGAGGGCCTCCCCCAAGTGGTGGCCAACGCCGGTGGGGGCGGCGGCATGGGCCCCTACCATCTGCAGAAC
>CAZHGG010000821.1:0-3377 GCA_964531755.1 uncultured Polyangiaceae bacterium | reverse complement strand
CGGCGGGCACGTCGTACGCCGCGCTCCTCGCGTCGCACGCGGAGCGCGACGGCGCGGCGTGAGTCGGGCGGTCAGCGGCGGGCGCGCTCGTAGTCGGCCGCGGCGCGCTCGACGACCGCGAGATCCCGCGCGCTGCGCTCGGCCTCCGCGACGAGATCGGCGGTGAACATGGTGAGCCCCCAGATGCCGTTGTCGCGGCGGCGAAACGCGTACCTCGTGCCCCGCGCCGTGACGACGCTCGCGCGCTCGCCCTGCTCTTCGACCGAGGCCGCGCCCGACAGATCCCGACGGAGGCGCCGGTCCCAGCCGCGCTCCTTGGCGTAGAGGGCGAACACGTCCGCGCCGTCGGCTGCGGCCGCGTAGCGCGCGTAGTCGCGCTCGAGGGCGGCGCGCTCCTCCTCCGGGTACCAGCGCCGCGCGAGGGCGAGCGCCTTCCGGCGGTTGTCGCCCACGGTGAAGCAGGCCCACTGGGCCTCGGTCTCCAGGTACGGGAACGCCGCCTGGACCTGCCCGTCGGTGAGGCCGTGGGCGATCCGAACGTACGCGCCCTCGGGCGTGCGGTCCGACGGGAACGGGCGGTGCACCGCCGCGATCAGCCCCGCGATCGCCGCGACGACGACCACGACGGCGGCGAGCGCGCGCCGCCGCACGGTCGACGCGCCTCGCGGTCTCGCCTCGTCGCTCGGGCCCATGAGGGGCCGACGCTAGCACCTTCGCGCCGGCTCCGGACCGCCGCGGCTCACGCGCGCTCGCCGCTCGCGCCAGGCGCCTGGATCACCTGGCAGAGCCAGTCCATGAGCGCGCGCACGCGCCGCGGCAGGTGCCGCCTGTGGGGGTACAGGATCGAGATCGGCAGCGGCTGGGCGCGGAGGCGCGGCAGCACCTCGACGAGCCGGCCCTCCGAGAGGTCGGCCTCGAGCCCGGCGCGCGGCGCCTGGATGAGGCCGAGGCCCGCGACGCACGCCGCCACGTACGCCTCGGAGTTGTTCACGGTCACCACGCCGCGCACCGGCGTGAGCTGCCACTCGCCGCGCACCGCGCACTCCCACGCCGCGGGCCGCTGCCCGAGCACCCCCGCGTAGTGCACGACCACGTGGCGCGCGAGGTCGCGCAGGCCCCGCGGGGTGCCGAAGCGCGCGAGGTAGCCCGGGCTCGCGCAGTTGATGAGGACGAGCTCGCCGATACGGCGCGCGACCAGGCCCGAGTCGTCCAGGGGACCGACGCGGACCACGCAGTCGTAGCCCTCACGGACGACGTCGACCAGCCGATCGGTCGAGCCGAGCTCGAGCTCCAGACCGGGGTGGGCGGCGAGGAACTCGGGGAGCCGGGGGATGACCTGGAAGCGCGCCAGGCGGCTGGGCATGTCCACCCGGATGCGCCCCGAGAGCGCCTCGCCCGTGCGGAACATCGTCTCGGTCTCGTCGATGTCGGAGAGCAGATCGCGGCAGCGGGCGTAGAACATGTGACCGTCTTGCGTGAGCTCGACCCGCCGCGTGGTGCGGTGGAAGAGCCGCGCGCCCAGGCGCTGCTCCAGCGCCTTGACGGCCATCGACGCGCTGGCCTTCGGCAGGCCCAGGCTCGCCGCGGCGGCGGTGAAGCTGTTCATCTCGGCGACGCGCGAGAACACGCGGAAGGACAACACGCGATCCATGGGCCTGATTGTTCATATGGATGAACGGTGTGTCTAGATTTACGGCGATTGTACAAGTTGCGAGGGCTCGTATCTTGGCGAGACACCGTCCACGAGGAGTCCACCATGGGTCAGAAGATCGCCATCATCACCGGAGGCAGCCGCGGCCTCGGGCGCAACGCCGCCGTCCACCTCGCGCGCCGCGGCGTCGGCAGCGTCATCACGTACCGGTCGGGGAAGCAGGAGGCCGCGCGCGTCGTCGCCGAGGTCGAGGAGGCCGGCGCCAAGGCCGTGGCGCTCGAGCTCGACACCACGGCCCACGCGAGCTTCGGCGAGTTCGCCGGCGCCGTGACCGAGGCGCTGCGGGCCACGTGGGACCGAGGGCGCTTCGACTTCCTCGTGAACAACGCCGGCACCGCGCTGCACAAGCCGTTCGCCGAGACCACCGCGGCCGAGCTCGACGCGATGTTCGCCGTGCACTTCAAGGGGCCGTTCCTCCTGACCCAGGCGCTCCTGCCCCTCATCGAGGACGGCGGACGCATCCTCAACGTGTCGAGCGGGCTCGCGCGGGTCAGCACGCCGGGCTACTCGGCCTACGGGGCGATGAAGGGCGCCGTCGAGGTGCTCACGCGCTACCAGGCGGCCGAGCTCGGCGCCCGGAGGATCTCGGTCAACGTGCTCGCGCCGGGCGCCATCGAGACCGACTTCGGCGGGGGCGCCGTGCGCGACGTCGCGGCGATAAACCAGATGGTCGCGTCGATGACGGCGCTCGGGCGCGCCGGGCTCCCCGACGACATCGGCCCCATCGTGGCGAGCCTCCTCGCCGACGGCGTGGGCTGGATCAACGGGCAGCGCATCGAGGCCTCCGGCGGCATGCGCCTCTGACGCCGCCGCGGCCGGCTTCGAGTACCCTCGCGCCGTGCCACCCGCCCCGCTGCGCACGCGCTTCGCGCCGTCCCCCACGGGGGACCTGCACCTCGGCGGGCTCCTCTGCGCGCTCGTGTCATTCGCGCTCGCCCGCGCCTCGGGCGGCGCGTTCGTGCTGCGTATGGAAGACCTCGACGCTCCGCGGGTCGTCGAGGGGAGCGCCGCGCGCATCGAGGCCGATCTCGCGCGGCTCGGCCTCGCCTGGGACGAGCCCGCGCCCGACGGTCGAGGAGCCCATGCACCCTACACACAATCCGCGCGGGGCGCGCTCTACGAGGCGGCGCTCGCCACGCTCGGCGAGCTCACCTACCCGTGCGACTGCTCGCGCTCCGAGCTGCTCGCGGCGAGCGCGCCGCACGCGGGCGAGGAGCGCGTGTACCCCGGCACATGCCGCGACAAGGATCCCGCCCGCGCGATGCGGCGGCCGCCCGCGCGCCGGCTCCGCGTGCCGGAGGGCTCGGTCGTCGAGGTCGTCGACCTGGCCGCGGGCCCGCTCCGCCAGGACGTGGGGCGCGAGGTGGGCGACTTCGTGCTGCGCCGCGGCGACGGGGTCTTCTCCTACCAGCTCGCCTGCGCGCTCGACGACCACGCGATGGCGATCGACCTCGTCGTCCGCGGGCGCGACCTGCTCGCGTCCACGCCGCGGCAAGTCCTGCTCGGGAGGCTCCTCGGCGCGCGCCACGCGCCACGCTCGCTCCACCTGCCGCTGCTCGTGAACGGCGCGGGCGAGCGGCTCGCGAAGCGCACCGGCGGCGTCGCCGTGCGCGAGCTGCTCGGGCGCGGCGTGCCGGCCGAGGCGCTGTTCGGTGTGCTCGCCCAC
>CAZHGG010000820.1:0-3380 GCA_964531755.1 uncultured Polyangiaceae bacterium | reverse complement strand
GGCCGGGCCCGGCGCCGCGGGCGCGCGCGGACCGCACGCGAAGACCCCCGCCGCGAGGACGGCGGCGGTGAGCGAGGTGGCGCGCAGCAGTCCGGACAAACCTCCCATGCGACCGCGAGGCTAACAGCCATCGCGCGGGTCGCGCAAAGATTGCGCGCACCCTACCAGTCGACGCCGACGAGCACGGGCTCGGGCTCGAGGATCACCCCGAAGGACGCGGCCACGCCGTCGCGCACCTCGCGCGCCAGCCCGAGCAGCTCCCGCGTGGTGGCCCCGCCGCGGTTCACGAGGGCGAGCGTGTGCTTCGCGCTGAGCCCGACACGCCCGCCACCGTAGCCCCGAGGGAACCCGGCGCGCTCGATGAGCCACGCGGCCGAGACCTTCGTGCGGCCGCCCGCGGCGGGGTGCTCGGGCATCCGCGCGGCCTCGCCACAGGCAGCGCGCACGCGGGCGCGCGCGGCGACGAGCGCCTCCGGGGACAGCTCCGGGTTCGTGAAGAAGGAGCCCGCGCTGACCGAGTCCGGATCGTCGGGAGCGACGACCATGCCCTTCGCGCGCCGCAGGCGGAGCACGGTCTCGCGGAGCGTGCGCAGCGGCGCGCGGGCCGCACGCTCTGCCTCCCCGCTGGCGAGCCCGAGCGCCGCGCGCAGCTCCGCGTACGCCGGGACGGGCGCCTCGGCCGCGACGGCCAACGAGAACGACACGTCGAGCACCGCGTACCGCGATCTGCCGCGGAACACGCTCGTGCGGTACCCAAACACACACTCCGCGGGCGTCATGTGCACAATGCACATATCTTCGCGATCGAAGACGCGCACGTCCACGATCGTGGCGGACACGTCCTGACCGTAGGCGCCCACGTTCTGGATGGGCACGGCGCCGACGAGCCCGGGGATGCCCGACAGGCACTCGAGGCCCGCCAGCCCCCGCTCCACCGCGAAGGCCACGAGGTCGTCCCACACCTCCCCGGCCGCGGCGGTGAGGCGCGCCGTGGCGCCGTCGAGCGTGAGGCGGACGCCCCGGGTCCGCACGCGCACGACCGTGCCGGGCACGCCCTCGTCGGCGACGACGAGGTTGCTGCCCCCGCCGAGGAGCATCACCGGCCCGGGCAACGCGAGGCACTCGAGCAGGGTCGCCTCGTCGGACGCGTCAACGAACGCCGCGGGCGGCCCACCGAGGCGGAGCGTGGTGTAGTCGGAGAGAGGAGGGGCAGGGACGACTCGCATCGCGGCGGATGCCGGGTGTATAGCAGGCGAGGCCCCGCGCACGCTCCCCATCGACGGGCGCGCTCGGCGCTCATCGTCGCCACCGCGCTCCCTGCCAGGCACGACCATGTCCAAGACCTCGGGAATCTACGATTACGCGCGGCTCGACGCCTCGGGCGAGGCCGAGCGCGCCGTCGATCGCATGGAGGCGCGCGCGCGGGAGCCCGCGTCCAGCGCGATGTTCGAGAGCCTCGTGGCGCCCCTGCTGACCGCCTCCACCCAGCGAATCCTCGAGGTCGGCGCGGGAACGGGCGCGCTCGCGCGGAGGCTCGCGGCGGCGACCACGGCGGCGCGCATCGTCGCGACCGACAAGAGCGCCGCCATGGTCCGCGCGGCGCGGGCGCTCTCCCTCGGGACGCCGGGGGTGGAGCGCTGCGAGTACGCCACGTGGGACGCCCGCGGCGACGCGCCGGAGTGCGCGGCCGGGCCGTTCGAGCTGATCCTCTCGTCGGTGATGGTGCCCTACCTCGACGACGAGGAGACCGCCCTCGTCTGCCGCGCGCTCGCCGCCGGCCTCGCGCCCGGCGGCGTCCTCGCCTTCGTCGAGCAGGACCTGCAGACGAACGCGCTCCACCACAGCGCTCACGACGAGGTGCGCGCCCTCTTTCGCGCGAGCCCTCGGGCCTTCTTGCCGCTCGCGTTGCGGGGCGCGCTGCGCGACGCAGGCCTCCGCCTGCTCCCGAGGCGCTCGTTCCTGTGGACGACGGAGACGTACGGCCCTTACCTGCGCGACCTGGTGGGGCACGCGGCGGACGAGGCCGTCCGCGCGGGCGACGTCGACGCGGCGCGCGCCGCGGCGCTGCAAGCGGAGCTCGAAGCGAGGAGCGCGGCGGGGGAGTTCTACTACGGGCTCGTCTACCACCGCATCGCGGCCGAAGCCCCGGGGTGACGAGACGTGGCGGCGCGGGCCGCGTGGTATAGCAGCCGGAGCCCCGTGCGCGCGCTCCCCATCGACCCCGAGCTGCCGGCGATCGTGCGCGTCCTCCAACGCGACCGTCGCCTCGTGCTCGGGGCGCCTCCGGGCGCCGGCAAGACCACACGCGTCCCGCGGGCGCTCCTCGACGCGGGGATGACCGGCGAGATCGTCGTCCTCGAGCCGCGCCGGATCGCGGCGCGCCTCGCGGCCTCGCGGGTGGCCAGCGAGCTCGGCGAGCGCGTGGGCGAGACCGTCGGGTACTCCGTGCGCTTCGAGGACGTCTCGAGCGCGCGCACGCGCATCCGGTTCGTCACCGAGGGGATCCTCACGCGCAGGCTCCTCGAAGACCCGGAGCTCCGCGGGGTGGACGCCGTGCTCCTCGACGAGTTCCTCGAGCGCCACCTCCAGGGAGACCTCGCCCTCGCGCTCCTCCGGCGGCTCGCGCGCGGCGCGCGGCCCGACCTCGCGCTGTGCGTCATGTCGGCGACGCTCGACGGCGATCCCGTCGCGCGGTACCTCGAGTGCCCGATCATCGAGACCCAAGGTCGGACATACCCTGTCACGACCGAGTTCGAGCGGGCCGGCGACGAGCGCCCGCTCGAGCTCCGCGTCGCGTCGGCGGTCCGCCGCGCGCTCGGCGAGCTCCCCGACGGCGACGTCCTCGTGTTCCTCCCCGGGGCCCGCGAGATCCGCTTGTGCCGCGAGGCGTGCGCGCGCCTCGCGGAGGAGCGCGGGGCCGACGTCGTGGCCCTCCACGGCGATCTCTCGCTCGAGGAGCAGGGGCGCGCCGTCTCGCGGGGGACGCGCCGCAAGGTCATCCTCTCCACGAACGTGGCAGAGTCGAGCGTGACCATCGAGGGCGTGGCCGCGGTGGTCGACTCGGGCCTCGCGCGCGCGGCGTCGCACTCGCCGTGGACGGGGCTCCCTACCCTGCGCCTCGTGAAGGTCAGCCGCGCGTCGGCCAAGCAGCGCGAGGGGCGCGCGGGGCGCCTCCGCGAGGGGCTCTGCCTCCGCCTCTACACGCGCGCCGACCACGACGCGCGCCCCGCGAGCGACGCGCCAGAGATCGAGCGCGCCGATCTCGCCGACACGGTCCTCGCGCTCGCCGCCGCAGGGCACCGCGAGCTCGCCTGGCTCGACCCGCCGCCCGCCGCCGCCGAGGAGAGCGCGACGCGGCTGCTCGCGCGCCTCGGCGCGCT
>CAZHGG010000819.1:0-3384 GCA_964531755.1 uncultured Polyangiaceae bacterium | reverse complement strand
CCCAACACCGTGCGCTGCGCCGCCGGGCAGACCTGCGACTCGCAGATCCTGAACCCCAAGGCGGCCGCGCTCACCAACACCAAGGGCGAGTTCGAGCTGAAGGGCCCCAAGCTCTTCCCCGGCAAGGACGTGCCGCTGGTGATGCAGGTGGGCAAGTGGCGCCGCAAGATCGTCATCCCCGAGGTGAAGGCCTGCGAGGAGACCAAGCTCGACGCCAAGACCACGCGGCTGCCCAAGAACGGCACCGAGGGCGACATGCCCCACATGATGATGGTGCTCGGCAGCTACGACGCGCTCGAGTGCCTGCTCTACGGCATCGGCATCGACAACGACGAGTTCGTGCCCGGCTACACCGAGGCCGAGAAGAACAAACACGTCCACGTGTTCAAGGGCAGCGGCGGCGGCGCCACGGTGAACGGCAAGCCCGTACCCGACGTGAACGACGCCTGGAGCGCGGCCTACAAGATGCAGAAGTTCGACATCGCGCTGCTCGCCTGCGAGGGCACCACGACGCTCGACAACAAGCCGAACATGAACGCGTTCAAGAACTTCGCCGACTGGGGCGGCCGCGTGTTCGCGACGCACTTCCACTCGCAGTGGATCACCGGCGACCCCGCCGGGCAGAAGGGCGACGCGTGGAGCGAGAAGGTGCTGCTCCGCAGCGGCGGCACCACGGGCACGAACCCGTACTCGATCAACACGTCGTTCCCGAAGGGGCAGGCGTTCTCCGACTGGCTCTACGAGATCGGCGCCTCGTCTACGCGCGACAAGATCAGCCTGAACTCGAGCGACGTCTCGAACTACCAAGGCGGCCCCGCGCCGGGCTCGCCGGCGAAGACCTGGATCGCGGGCAACCTGAGCACCCCAAACACCGCGAAATACATCTCGTTCAACACGCCCACCGAGGTGCCCGTGGCCGACCAGTGCGGCCGCTTCGTGTACAGCGACATCCATGCAGCCGGCGCGGGCTCCGGCGGCGATCCGCTGCCCACGTCGTCGTGCAGTGGCCTCAGCGCGCAGCTCACCGCGCTCGAGTTCATGTTCTTCGACCTCTCGTCGTGTGTGCAGGACGAGACCAAGCCGCCGGAGCCCCCGAAGTAGCTCCCCAACGCCAGGGGGGTGTGAGGGGGGAAAGCCCTCACACAAGCCGAACCGAACCGCGGCGAACAACCGCACCCCTGCCCGCCCTCGCGGCGGGGGGTGCTACTCGGCCGCGTCGGCGCCTGGCGAGGCGTCGGCGCCCACCGAGGCCAGCTCCTCGGTGATTTTGGCGCGCGCGGCGAGCACGGCGTCGCGCTCCTCGTCGACGTGGAGCTGGTCGGCCAGCTCCGCGGCGAGGGCGTTCGCCTCCTCCACCGCGCGGCGCAGCTTCTTGAACCGCGTGATGGCGCCCGTGTCGTGCGCGACGGCGACGACGGGCGCCGTGCCGCGCGCGAGGCCCTCGAGGAGCGCGCCGAGCGAGCCGCGGGCGAGGTGCAGCGTGTCGAGGGCCGCGAGCTTTTGGTCGAGGCGGGCCAAATCGCGCTCCGCCTTCTCGACGACGGCGGCGCGCATGAACTCGGAGACGAGCGGCTTTCCCATGACACCGGAGCGTAGCCGAGGGCACGGCACGGCGCAAGTGTTCAGTATCCGAAGGGGTTGTGCGCGTCGTCGGCGCGGCGCACACTACGTAGGGGGGTGTACGAGTGAGCCAGCCACAGCGAGCACGCGCCGAGCTCAGGCTCGCGGGGCTAGACGCCCCCGCGCTGATGGAAATCCTCGACCACCTCGCGCACGCCGTGTTCGTGAAGGATCGGGCGCTGCGCTTCGTGTTCCTGAACCGCGCGGCGGAGCACCTGCTGGGCTTCGCGCGCGGCGACATGCTCGGCAAGAGCGACCACGACTTCTTCCCGAAGGCGCAGGCCGATTTCTTCCGGGAGAAGGACCTGGAGATGTTCCGCACCGGCGTGGCGGTGGAGATCGCCAGCGAGCCGCTCACCGACGCGGCGGGCGTGGTGCACCACCTCTCCACGACGAAGACGCCGCTGCGGAACGCGCGCGGCGAGGTGACGCACCTGGTGGGCATCATCCACGACATCACGCGGCTCGTGGAGGCCGAGGAGGCGCTCCGCGGCGTGAACGAAGAGCTCGAGCGGCGGGTGCGCGCCCGCACGGCGGAGCTCGAGGCCGCGCAGCGCGAGCTGGCGCGCAAGGAGCGGATGTCGGTGCTGGGCAAGCTGGCGGGCGGCGTCGCCCACCAGATCCGCAACCCGCTTGGCTCGATCTCCAACGCGGCGGCCATCCTCCGGGTCGCGCGGCCGGGCTCGCCCGAGTTCTTGGCCACGCTGGACGTCCTCCGCGAAGAGGCCCACCGCGCGAACCGCATCGTGACGGATCTCGTGACCTACGCGCGCGTGCGCGCGCCGAACCGCAGGCGGGTGTCGTTGTCGCGCACGATCGAGGACGTCGTCGCCGCCGCCGCCATCCCGGCGAATGTGCGCGTCGAGCTCTCGCTGCCCGGCGACGCGCCCGAGGCCCTCGTCGACGAGCTGCAGGTGTTCGAGGCGCTCGGCAACCTCGTGCGCAACGCGGTGGAGGCGATGCCCGAGGGCGGGGCGCTCCGGCTGACGCTCGCCCCGCGAGGCAGCGAGCTGTGCGTGGCCATCACGGACGAGGGCGCGGGCATCCCCGCGGTGGTGCAGGCCTCGATGTTCGAGCCCCTCCTCACGACCAAGCCGATGGGCCTCGGCCTCGGCCTGGTGACCGCCCAGTCGCTGATCGTGAGCCAGGGCGGGCGCGTCGCGTGGTCCACCGTGGAGGGCGAGGGCACAACCTTCGAGGTGTTCCTTCCCGCCGCACCGCCGGTGTCGCCGCCCGCCACGTGAGGTCACGGGCTGACCGCGTCCGCGCGCGACTCACTGGTTGCGCTTGATGACGTGGAAGCCGAATGGCGTCTCCACGGGGGCGCTCACCTCGTTCACCGAGAGCGCGAAGGCCGCGTCGGAGAACGGCTTCGCCATCTTGTCGCGCGTGAATTTTCCCACGCTGCCCAGCCGCTCCTTCGCGGCGGGGTCGTCGGAGTACTCCCCGACCAGGGCGGTGAAGTCGGCGCCGCCCTTGGCCTTCTCGGCGACCTCGGCCGCGCGCTTTTTGGCGTCGGCCTTGGTGCGCGTGACGCCCTTCGGGCACCGCTCCGCGCCCTTGTACGCGACCAGCACGTGCTGCGCGGTGATCGCGGTGGGCGGCTCCGCGGGCTTCTTGGGCTCGGGCGCGGCGGTGGTGGGCGGGGCGCTCGCCGCGACGGGCGGGGTCTCCGGGGCGGACGGCGAGGGAGAGGCGACGGGCGCGGGGCCCTTCTCGGCCGGCTTGTCGCAGGCGACGAGCGAGGCGGCGAGGAGCGCGGCG
>CAZHGG010000818.1:0-3387 GCA_964531755.1 uncultured Polyangiaceae bacterium | reverse complement strand
GCCCGCGTCGGGGGCGCCGGTCCCGCTCCCGCCGGCGTCGCCCACGACCACGCCGCCGTCCGGCACGCCCGCGTCCGCGTCGACGATCTGCACGGCCGCGCAATGGTAGTAAAAGCACGGCGCGGCGTGCGGCGTCATGAACTCGAGCACCTGGAGCGTGTAGTTCCCCGGTGGCACGTTCGGCAGGGTGACGTCGGTCTCGTACGTGGTGCCCGCGGCCGCCTGCGCCTGCGTGTGCGGGAAGAGGCCGTCCGCGAGCACCGGCAGCGTGGGCGCGGTCATGATGGCCGCGCTCCCGCACGTGCCGGTGACCGCGGGGCTCGAGAGCTCTGCGCGGTTCGCCGCGAACGCGACCCGGTAGTGCCCGCCGTGGCCCACCGTCTCGACCACCTTCACGTGCAGCTTCGAGCCTGCGCGCGCCTGTGTGACGAGGCCCGACGGCGTGCCGGCGCCGCACGGCTCGGTCTTCTGGTCGCCGCCCTGGGGGCTCCCGGTGCCCGTGCCGCCGCCCTGGAGCGCGTCGGCCGGCTGCTCCATTCGAAAGTGGGCCGCGGCGGGGCTCGCGAGCAGGAGCGCGAGGGGCACGAGACTCCAGACCAGCTTCGCCATGTGGACTCCTCCGGTCGCGCCCACGCGGCGAGACGCGCGCCCACGGTAGCACGCCCGCGACCGGGCCCGCGCCGGTGGACCCCGAGCGGTCCACCGGACGAGGCGACGTCCGCGGCGCCTCTCGAAATCACTCACGAAGTCGCCGAGCGGGGAGCGGCTCGGCGTGGCGCGCCGATTGCTGAAGACACGGCCATGCGAACCCGCTCTTTCCCCCACGCCTTGTCTCTTGGATCGCTCACCCTGTCGTTCTTGGCGCTCGCCCTCGGGTGCTCCAGCGCGCACGACGCCGCCGCGCCCTCCGTGGGCGCCGCCGCCGCCGCGGCCGCGCCCGTGTGCGCGCCCGTCACCGTGAACACCGACGGCAGCTTCTCGCCTTCCTCGCTCGCGCTCGCCGAGGGCTCGTGTGTCCTCTTCCGCGGTCCGGGCGGCGCGGAGCTGCGCACGACCGACGCGATCGTGCGGGTGGACCAGGCGCGGCTCGACCTCGCCGACATCAGCCACGTCTCGTGCATGACCAGCGGCGCCGCCTACGACATCACGCACATGCTGCCGGGCGAGGACAACGAGCTCACGGGGCCGCTCCGCCGCGGAACGTCGGGCGTCTATGCCGTGGGTCCGGAGGAGGCCGAGGGCTTCTACGAGGGCCCCGCGGGCGACGACTGCGCGGCCATCGGCGCGGCGGCTGGGAGCGCGGCGGCGACGTCGCACGAGCACTGGGTCGAGACCACCGCGACCGGGTCGGCGACCAAGCTGTGCCGGAAGCACAAGAACGGCAACGACAAGCCCGCGGAGACGAACGGCAGGTTCATCCTCCAGAGCACGTGGGACAACCCGGACATCACGGGTGGCCTCGTGCGCGTCAACTGGAGTGATCTGTACACGATGACTCTCGTAGGCGGCGTGGAGACCTACACGAAAGACTACTCGAAGCTCGACACCGAGCTCGCCAACGCGGCGAAGCGCGGCAAGCTGGTGCTCCTCGAGGTGCCGGCCGGTGAGGCCATCCCCCCGTGGCTGTTCTCGGACTACCCCCAAGCGGTGGACGCGACGGGGACAGGCCTCGCCCCGAAGAGCGTCATCCCCATCAAGACGAAGGACTTCGGCACGCACTCCGGTACCGAGATGCCCACGGCCGACAGCTGTGGATACGAGAAGACGATGGGATCGCCGGCGGACGGGGCCTACAAGACCGCGGTGCTCGCCATGCTGCGCGACGTGGCCGCGCACATCCGGTCGAATGGCAATTATTACCAGGCGCTCGGGAGCTTCAAGGTGACGGGCCTGAACTTCCTCACCGGGGAGATGCGCCTGCCCAAGCGCTGCCTCGACCCCCTGAAGTCGAACGAGGACAACGGCAACCCGCAGACCACCTGCTGGTGCAACACGCGCATCTGGGCGGCGCCGCTCGGCGCGCGCCTGCCCGCGTACGTCGATCCCGACCCCGACGACCTCGATCACGACGGCGTGCACCCCGAGACCGTGAACGGCGGCGGCTACACGGCGGCCATCGCGCAGAACTTCATGAACGCGGTCGAGAACGCGCTCTACGAGGAGCTCGGCAAGCGCAAGACGATGCACTTCATGCTCATCCAGGACGGCTTCCCGAAGGTGGTCGACTCGGCGCACTACGCCATGGACTCCATGGAGGGCACCATGGGCCCCTGGTACTCGCCGTGGGGTCCGTCGGTCCGGGGTCACACGATCCCCAGCGTGAACTACGGTTACGTCGATGGCTCCGGGGTGACGGTCGACTTCGACCAGCAGACCCAGGACGCCCTCGACAGCGGCCAGCTCGGCAACTTCAAGCGGATCCTCGCCGACGGGAGCCCCGACGTCGCCGCCGGCGGCGATCCGGACGCGGCGGCGCTCTTCGCGGTGATGCACGCGGGGCTGACGCTGAAGCCCGAGGCGACGTGCCCGCAGCAGCAGATCCAGACCCTCGTGAACGGCACCTACGAGGCGCTCCTCCGCGCGCCGAACACGTACGCGGGCGGCTACGGCAGCTCGACCTCGGGGTGCCCGAACAAGTGGGCCACGCGCGAGGGCTACGAGGGGCAAATCTCGGGCTTCCAGACGCAGAACGACCTCGTGGGGCCCGACGATCTGTCGTCGGCCCTGTGGAACGCCACGATCAACTCGAACGCGGTGTTCTTCGAGGCCTACGAGGGCGTGTTGTGGCGCGCGAAGCAGGAGCGTGGCACGCGCGTGCTGAGCACCACCGCCGCCGGGTTCTCGGCCGACGTGGCGCACCGGAAGTCCCTCGCGCAGTGGACGGCGGAGCTCCACAAGCGGCGCCGCACCATCGCGGGCTACGCCGAGAACGCCGAGAACCGCCACATGAAGGACCCGTTCCCGACGAGCTACGAGTTCACGTTCAAGAAGAACCTCGCCCCGGGCGCGGTCGAGACGTACCGCTTCATCAATCCCGCCGCGCGCTGCGCCGCCGGTACGCTCGCCTCGGGGAGGATCACGATCACGGGCCTCTGAGCGGGAGGGCGGTGGGCGCGTTCGTCGGGTGGGCGGGTGGGCGGGCCCTCCGCGTTCGAGGCTCATGAAGGCCCTTCACGCGGGGGGCGCCGTGTAGGAGTCTTCCCGCATGCGCCTCCGCACACGAGCCACGGTCCTCGCGTCCTCGATCGCCGCCTCCCTCGCCGCGTGCGGTGGGCCGCCCGCCCCGGAGCCCCCGAGGCCCCAGCCCTCGTCGGTGACCCTCGAGGCGGCACCGCCGCGGCCCGCGGCTTCGGACGCGGGCGCGGCCGCGTCCAAGGGCGCCGAGGC
>CAZHGG010000817.1:0-3399 GCA_964531755.1 uncultured Polyangiaceae bacterium | reverse complement strand
CCCCGAGTCACCGGCCTCCGCGGGCGTGGAGGCGATCCCCGCCGCGCCCGCCCCGACGCCGACCGCGACGGAGGTTCCCCCCCTCGCGACCCCGAGCGCGGCGCCGAGCGCCACCGCGCCGAGCCTCCGCGCCGACGCCGGGGCGACGCGCAAGCCCGCGGCGTTGCCCGCAAACTGCGCCGTCCCTTACACTGTCGACGAGCATGGCAGGAAGAAGTACCGCATCGAGTGCCTCCCGTAGGGCGGCGCTCGTGCTGGCCGCGGCGCTCGTCGGAGCCCCCACGTTCGCGCACGGCGCCGGCTCGCAGGCCTCCCAGGCATGCGCGCGCGCGGCCGAGGAGGGGCAGGCGCTGCGTGACGACGGCAAGCTCTTTCGCGCGCGCGAGGCCTTCGCGGCGTGCATCCGGCCGTCCTGCCCGAAGGTCATCGCGAAGCAGTGCGCGGCGTGGCTCGAGGACGTCATCGCGCGCACCCCGTCGCTCGTCGTGGTGGTCGAGAGCGCCGACGGCCGCGATCTGCCCGACGCGCGCATCTTCGTCGACGACGCGCCCCGCGAAGACCTCGCGCAGGGGCGCGCCATCTCGCTCGACCCCGGCCCCCACACCGTCCGCGCGGAGGCAGGCGGCCTCCGCCTCGAAGAGCGCGTGGTGCTCCGCGAGCGCGAGCGAGACCGCCGCGTCGTCCTCCGCCCGCCCAAGCCCGTCGCGGCGACCGCGCCCCCGCCGAAGCTCGTCGCCGAGCGCCCCGTGCCCGTCGTGACGTACGCGCTCACGGGCGTCTCGGTGGTCCTCGGCGCGGTGGGCGCGGGGTTCGGCGTGAGCGCGGCGAACACCTACGCCGACCTCGAGCGCCGGTGCCCCAATGACTGCACCGACTCGGACCTCCTCGGTCTCCGCGCGAAGACCGTGACGGCCGATCTCGCCTTCTCGCTCGCGATCGCGGCGGCGGTCGGCGCCGTCGTCCTCTACGTCACGCGCCCCACCCTCTACCGACAGTCGGGGCTCGCCTCCAGCCTGTCGCTCCGGTTCTAGCGTGCGCATCGGACCCCTCCACGCGGCGCTCGCGCTCGCGCTCGGCGCGGGGTGCAGCCTGCTCTACGACGCGGGCGACTTCGAGACCGGGCAGCGCGACGCGGGCGCCCTCGCGGAGGACGCGTCGACCGCCGCCGACGCGCGCCCGGACCCGTGCGAGCACGCGCTCCCGCCCTCGCGACCCGACGCGGCGGACGTCCCCGGCGGGCTCAGCCTCACGTTCGCGCTCTCGCACCTCGCGCTGGTCTCCGGCAACGGCGACCGCGTGGGCTTCGATCTCGACGGCGTGTGCACGTGCGACGAGCGCCCGGGGACGGCGCGCGCGGGCGCCTCGACGTGCGCCGCTCGGCGCCCCGAGGAGCCGCTCTGCGACAGGCCCGGCGGGCGCGACAACGGCGCCGCCGCGGTGTTCGCGAAGCTCATCCCCGATCGCGCCGAGGCCGGCGTCGACGTGGGCTTCGACATCGGCGTGCGGGAGGGCGTGGGCGGGGTCCTCGTCGAGCTCGGCGAGTACTCGGGCGCCGCCTCGGATCCGTCGGTGTTCGTCGCGTTCTACGACTCGCCAGGGCTCGATCCCCCGAGCGACTGCGACGGCGGCACGCGCGGCGACGCCGGGGTCAACGGCGAGGGGAAGCCCCGGCCCGCGTGGGGAGGGTGCGACGCCTGGAAGCTCGGCGAGGGCTCGCTCCTCGGCGCCCGCCCGCGCACCTTCACGCGCGACGCGTGGGTCGCGGACGGCGTGCTCGTCGCGCGCCTCACGACGCTCGGCATCCGCATCGGGAGCGCGGAGCTCATCCTCTACGACGCCATCTTCTCCGCCACGCTCGAGCGCCCAGCGCCGCCCGCGCAGCCGAAGCTCACTGCGGGCACGCTCGCGGGCCGCGCGCTGGGCACCGATCTCCTCCGGGTGTTCGGTGAGCAGGAGGTGACGGGGCGCCCGCTCTGTCTCGACGCCGTCTCGTCGACGATCTTTCGCGCCGCAGCATGCGCGACGCTCGATCTCGGCTCGTCGCCCGACGCGGCGGCGCCCTGCGACTCGATGTCGTTCACCGTGGAGCTCGCGGGAGGTCTCGCGCGCAAGGGCACGATCGCGCCGAGCGCGCCGGCGAAGAGCCTGTGCGCGGACGCGGGCGCGCCGCCAACCTGCCCGTGAGCGCGGCGCCTCTCGTGGAGTGGCTCCACCGTGGCTACTTGGCCACTCTCCTCACGAGCGTCCCGCTCTTGTACCAGGCGTGGGTCGCCGTGAGATAGAGCGGCGCCTGCACCGGCTCGCCGGTCGACAAAGGCGCGAGCGTGCAGGTGTTCAAAGTGGCAATCTCGGACAGCTCACAACGCCCGAGGCCCGTGGGCGTCCCGACGTAGAGGTAGCGCTCGTCGATGGTGATCGTCGTGGCGCCCGTCCCAAGGGTGAAGAAGAACCCCGGGACCCCGGCGCGAACCACGCCGAAGTCCGCGCCCTGGCGCATCGCGACCGCGGGGTACGGGAGGTTCACGCCGCCAAAGCTCTTCGGGCTCGTGACCAGCTCCGCGGAAATCGGGGGGATCGGGTCGCCGCGGCCCCAGGCGAGGGTCCCGAGCACGGTGCTGCTGAGGTAGGCCTGCCCGCCGTCAGGATTCGGCAGGGCCGTCACGGTGGCGTCGCCGTTCGTGTGCTGCACGCGCGAGCCTCGCCCCACGCGATCGACGCGCCCCACACCCCGGGGGCCAAAATCCAGGAACACGGTCCTGGCGGGCGTGACGGGCCAGTGGCCGGGCGTGACGCACCTGAAGTAGGTGCTCCAGCCGTTGGTGCCGGAGTGGGTCGAGTCCACGAGGCTGAGGCGGCCGGGGCCGATTGCGTTTTGGCAGAGGCCAGCAGCCGTCGCCACCGTGCTTCCGTCGAGCCGCCGAGACTGGCCCACGTAGAAGAGCCCAGTGCCGAAGTCCTGCCAGAGGGGGAAATGCACGGCGCCGCCGGCCATCGTGATCGGGTATCGATAAGGACCGGACTGCGTGACGGTGGGGATCGGCGCGGCGTCGGCGCATCCGGGAAAGGTGCAATGGTACACCGGAGCGGTGCCCACCACCGTGTACACGAGGGTGGTGCCCTCGAAGTCGTACGACTCGAGGTCAACGATGTCCGCCATCGTGTACACCGCAGGATCCCGCGCGCACACGTTCGCTTCGCACAGGTTGGGGGAGGCGCAGTCGGCCGAGGCGACGCAGGCCTCACCGCGCCCGCAGAGCCTCCCGGCGCCCGCCCCGCAGGGTGTGGGCGCCGCGTCTGCCGCATCCGGGCTCGCGTCCCGGCCGGCGTCCGCGCTCGCGTCCGGGCCCGCCTCCACGCTCGCGTCGACGCCCGCGTCTGGGCCGGCCTCCACGCTCGCGT
>CAZHGG010000816.1:0-3409 GCA_964531755.1 uncultured Polyangiaceae bacterium | reverse complement strand
CCGATCGCCGCCTCGACGTCGGCCCGCTCGATCAGGCAGAGGTCTCGCTCAAGGGAGAGGGTCCTCGCAGGCTCGGCGCGCGCACGCGGCGCGTCGAGATCACCGTCCGCTCGGCGACGGTGACGCTCGATGTCGCCCACGTCGCCGATCTCGGCGAAGGCGGGGTGTTGCTCTGCCGGCTCTTGCTCGACCTCGCGAACGCGCTCCCGCGCACGCCGGCGTGCGCCCTCGAGGACGTGCCGCTGTACGCCGAGTTTCGCTGGAGCACGCACGGCGCGCTCGTCGTGGAGGCGACCTCGTTCGCCCGCCGCCCCGACGTGCTCGGCGCCTCGCTCCTCGCGCCGCCGCCGCAGGCGTCGCCCGCGAGCGAGCTCTTCCCGCGAGAGCGCGCCGGCCGGATGCTCTCCCCGCAGGAGCTGCGCGCGCTCCGCCACGGCGACCCCATGAGCGTCGCGGCGCTCGAGCTCTCGAACCCCAGCACCGCGCTGTCGGTCGCCTGGCTCGACGGCCTGCCCGTCGCGTGGGTCGCCCCGTATGGGCAGCTCACGCTCGACGGCCTCGCGCCCGGCCGCTACCAGCTGGCGTGGCGCTCCGCCCTCGGCGACGTGACGTCGACCCCGGAGACCGTCACCGCCCCGGGCGCGGCGGCGCTCGGCGGGCTCCCGGACGCGGGGCGCGAGGCAGGAAAGTAGCCGCGAGGCGTCAGTAGTCGTCCGCAGTGAACGTGACGTCCGCGGTGCCCGTGCGCGCCATGCGCGCGCGGAGGTGCTCGAACACGATGCCCACGACGTCGAAGCGCGTGGAGGGCAGGTAGTACTCGTCCTCGTCGACCGCGGGCAGCGACGCGAGCCTGGCCATCACGCCGTCCTGCTCGGCGGGGTCGGTGGCGAGGTGCGCGTGCCAGCCCTCCTGCTCGGCGCACACGAGCGCCTCGCGCGCGAGCCCCACGGGATTGAACGAGAGGAACACGTGCGTGAAGAGGAGCCGCCAGCCGGAGGGATCGCCCTCGGCGAGCCACTCGGCGCCGTACTCGCGGCGGAGCACCTCGCCCAGGTACGCCCCCGCGGAGGTCGCGAGCAGCTCGAGCGCCGCGGGCTTCGCGGCGATCTCGGCGCGCGCGTCGCGCACGTACTGATCGAGCAGGCTGAGGGTGTCCGAGGTGCCGTCGAGCAGCACCCCGTACTTCGCGTGCACGAAGCGGACGCACGCGCTGAGCGCCTCGGCCACGCTCGGCGGCGGGGGCGATAGCTCTGCCGGAGGTGGCAAATCTTCCCGCACGTGGGGCCGCCCGTTGGTCTCGTCGTCGCTCATGCGGCCGGGAATCGCACGCCGCGGCGATTCTCGCAAGGCGCCGGTCGCGCAGGCGGTGCGCCGCGCGCGCAAGATCGGCGCGATTAGGTTCCATCGGAGCGGAAAAGGCTCTACGGTCACAGGAAGTTATGCGCTTCGGCATCTTCAGCGACACTCACGCGAACATCGAGGCGCTCAGCGCGGTGCTGGAGGCCTACCGCGACGAGAAGATCGACACCTACTACTGCCTCGGCGACACGGTCGGGTACGGCGGCTCGCCGAACGAGTGCGCCGACATCGTGCGCGGGCTCGCGAAGGTCACCATCCTCGGCAACCACGACGCCGCGGTGTCCGGGCGCATGGACTACTCGTACTACTACGAGGCGGCGCGCCACGCGCTCGACATCCACGCGTCGATGGTCTCCAGCGAGAACATGGCGTGGCTGAAGGGCCTCCCGTACCAGCACAAGATCGAGGACTCCGACGTGCTCCTGTGCCACGGCTCGCCCGTGCGCCTCGAGGAGTTCGAGTACATCTTCGCGCCCGAGCAGGCGCGCGAGTGCCTCCCCATCTGGGAGAAGCTCGGGCACATCACCCTCATCGGTCACTCGCACCTGTGCAAGGTGTTCGCGCTCACGAAGAACTCCGTCGAGGAGCTGCCCAGCACCGACTTCGTCCTCGAGGCCGACAAGAAGTACATCGTGTCGGTCGGCAGCGTGGGGCAGCCTCGCGACTTCGACAACCGCGCGAGCTACACGGTCTACGACACCGACAAGAAGCGCTTCGAGTTCAAGCGCGTCGAATACGACATCGAGCTCGCGGCCGACAAGGTGCTGCGCGCGAAGCTCGAGCGCAACTTCGCGCACCGCCTCTTCATCGGCGTCTAGCCGCGCGCGCTCACTGCGCGTCGCGGGCGCTCGGGGCCTTGTACGGCCACGCGAGCGGGCCCGCGTCGAGCTCCGGCGCCGTCGGCGGCGTGGCCAGCAGCGGGCTCGGCAAGGTGGCTGGCACCTGCGTGACGACGTCGCGCACGAAGGTCGTGACCTCGAGGCCCATCACCACGCCGTCGAGCTCTCCGGAGAAGCGCAGCGAGAGCTCGCCGCCCCGGTGCTCCTCGGCCTTCGTGACGAGCACCGTGCTCTTCATGCGCTCCCCCGGGTACACGCGCGTGCGGGCGCCGGGGAGCACCAGCTCGGCGCGCTCGACCCTCGCGTCGGCGCCGCCCTTGGCGAACGACACGAGCAGCGCGAGGCGGGGCGCGCGCGTCGGCGAGGAGGCGAGGAACCCGGGCGTCGGCTCCACCAGATCGCCGAGCTCCACGGCGAGCCGCGTGCGGTCGAAGATCTCGCGGCGCGCGTACGCGGGGAAGATGACCGCCCCGCGCTCGACGTCGCTCGTCGCGTCCACGATGGGCTCGCTCCCGACGCCCGCGTCCGAGTCGCGCCCGCCGTCGGGGCGGAGAGCGCGCGCGCGCGACAGAGACAGCGTGAGGGTCGCCTTGGGGGTGACGAGCGGCGGGAGGTTCGTGTGCAGCGTCGGCAGGACCGCGCGGAGGCGTGAGAGCTCGCGGAGGCACGAGCGGCGCCCCATGCCCGGCTGGAGCGCGTCGTCGGGGACCCACTCGCAGCGGTGCTCGTCGCGCAGCACGAGCGCCTCGCAGTGGATGCGCGCGATCTTCGGCTCGCCCGCGCAGAGCCGCGCGTCCCCGGCCGCCGCCGCGAGGCACGTGGGGCTCCGCCCCTGCGCGACGGTGGTCTCGTCCACCCGCGGGCACGCCTCGACGTCGCCCCGGGCGATCGCCGCGAGCGTCTCGCAGCGGGCCCGAAGGGCGCTCGAGACGATGGGCGCGCACACCCGCGCGTCGCGCTCCTTGGCCGCCTGGACCGTGCGGCAGCCGTCGTAGAAGAGCGTGTCGTAGCCGATGGCCCGGACAGCGTCGCCGAAGAGGGGATCGAGCTTCGCGGCGCGCTCCACGACGCACGCCTCGAGCGTGGTGAAGCGCTCGGCCTCCTCGTGGAGGTTGCCCGCCGGCGCGACCGGGTCCGAGGGCTCGGGGGCCAGCGCGGCGGCGTCGAGGCCGAGGCGCCGCGCGAGGGTCGACGGGCTCGGCGGGGGACCG
>CAZHGG010000815.1:0-3414 GCA_964531755.1 uncultured Polyangiaceae bacterium | reverse complement strand
GTAGACGCGCCCGGTCTGCTCCACCACGTACCACCGCCCCGCGGCGCCGGGCGCCTGGAGGAGCCCCACCACCGAGCTCCCCGCGGGCAGCGACGGGAACACCCGCGTCAGGGTGATCCCCGTCCCCTCCGTGGGGCGCGCGAAGGCCACACACGTGGCGTTGCGCGGGCGCGTGTCGAGGCCCCAGGCCGGCGGTGCGTCGGGGCCGATGTCGACGCCCACCTCGCGCGTGTCGGGCCCGATGTCGACGCCCACCTCGCGTGCGACGTCGATGCCTACCTCGCGCGCGACGTCGATGCCCACCTCGCGCGCGACGTCGATGCCCACCTCGCGCGCGTCGAGGCCCACCTCGGCAGCAGCGTCGCGGCCCACGTCGGGAGCGGCGTCGAGCGTCGCATCGAGACCCACGTCCGGGCCCACGTCCGGGCCCACGTCCAGGCCCACATCCGGGCCTACGTCCGGGCCCACGTCCGGCGCCGTATCGGTCGCTGCGTCCTCGCCGCCATCGGGAACATCTTCCCCTGGCGGCTCGTTGGTCACGTCGACGGCGTCGTTCTCTACGAGGTCGGTCGCCGCCTCTGCCGCGTCGGTCACGTCTGCCGTGGGCGCCATGCCCACCTCGTCGGCGCACCCGACACCCGCGGCCACGACGATCACCAGGGCCACCCGGCCCGCCTGAGTCCTGGATCGAAGCATCACATCCTCCGAGGGAGGCTTCACCCTCTATCACCCCCCGCCGGAGCGGCGAAGAGGGGGCGTTGCCTTTTCGAAAGGCGTCACTATAATGAAACTCAACTCCATCAAGATGAAACATACCCTCTGCGGTCGCTGCTCGGATCGATGCGATACGGCGAGGGAATGTGGGCGGCGCTCGGGTCGTTCGTCTGGATGAAGCAAGCGTCACCAGACTGAAACCTCAACACGGAGCAACAGACCATGCGCATCACCCTCATCGGCGGCGTCGAACGCAACGAGCAGGCCCTGGAGGCCATCGCGGCCTCCCTCGGCCACCGGCTCGACTTCCACGGCGGTCACCTGAAGGGCCGCGGGGTCGACGACCTGCACCGCCAGGTCGACCGGGCCGACCTCGTCGTCGTGGCCACCAACGTCAACAGCCACGGCGCGGCGCAGCTCGCCCGCAAGCTCTCGCGCAAGCGGGGCGTCCCCTTCGTGATGACCACCTCGTGCAACCCGACGCGCTTCCGCGAGCTCCTCCTCTCGCTCGGCGAGCAGCGCAAGGCCGCGTAGCGCCTCGGCGCGCAGGGGGGATACACTCGCGGCCATGCGCCGCCGCCTCGCCCCCGCCTTCGTCACCACGGCCGTGTCCACCGGGTGCGCCTGGGCGCTCTCGGGCTGCGCGTGGACGCTCGGCGGCGGCGTCGAGTACGCCCACACGGGCTGGTCGCAGAACGCGGTCGCCCTCCACGGCCGCGCCGCCTGGGGGGTCGGCGGCCGGAGCGCGCTCGTGATCGCCGCGGATTTCGCAGTCGGCGCGTCGCCCTCACACGGCGGCGTGTGGGGCCGCACGACGCCGCGGTTGGAGTGGGCCTGGCGCCCACGGCAGGGGGCCTTCGGCGCGCGCCTCGGCGCGGGGGGCTACCTCGGCGGCGGGGTCGGTGAGCTCGCCGCGGGGCCTGCGTTGACGGCGGAGGCCCTCTACGGTCTCTCGACGAGCGACGAGGACAGCCTGGCGCGGGGCTACCGCGCGACCCTGCTCGGCCTCGGGCTCCAACTCGCGTACGACGTCCATGGGGCGCAGACGGGGCCCCTCTTCGTCCTCGGGGCGTCGGTGACCTACGACGGCACCCTCCCCTTCGGGAATCCCCCGCGGATGCCCGCGCCGACGCGTGCCCCGCTGCAGGTGGCGACCGACCCCCCGACGCGGTGAGGGGGCCTACTCGTCGAGGTAGAGCGCGCGCATCGCACGGAGGATCTCGTCGACCTCAGCGCGGGGATAGTCCCTTCGCAGGCGTTCGAAGGCCGGGATGAGGAGCTGGGATCGCTCGGCCTCGTCGAGGTAGGCGGCGGCGATGTCGATCGGTGGTAGTTGAAAGTTGATGCGCGCGTCGTCGAGGCCGATGTCCCGCGAGTGCACGCGCAGGCGGTAGGCGTACGTCGACATCAGCGAGGTGAGGAGCTCTCGTGCCTCTCGGAGGAGGGTCGCCGCCCTCGGGTCATTGCGTGGGACACCGCTGACGAACACTGAGCGCGCGGCAGAGAGCAACGTGATCACCTGCGGATCGATCGCTCCAGCCACGTGCTGCGAGAGCACGAACATGAGCGAACCCTCTCGGTCGCACCACCGCCTGCTGTCGACGAGGGACTGCCAGTCGGTGCTCGTCGTGGTCACCACGAGCGGGACGTCTGCATGCTCGAGGGCGACGGAGTGCACGCGCTCGAGCCCCTCCTGCACGTGGATGCAGATCGAGTCTCCTCGCCCGAGGAAGGCGAGGCGCGCGTGGATGTCGCCGGCCACGTCCGCGGGGCGCAACGGGTCTCGCACGAGCACCCGGCCGAAGGTCCGCTGAGCCGCCATCTCCCGCGCGATCGCGTCGGCGTAGGACCACCGCGCGCTCACGCGGCTTCGTCCCGGTCGCGTACGCCCCGGAGCAACGGGTGCTCCGCCCACACGCCGCGGTGCTCCACCACGCAGCCGCGGGCGCGGAGGGACTCCAGCTCCCTGTCGTCGAGCTCCGCGCCGCCGTGTCGCCACGCGGCGAAGCGAGCGCGCAGCGAAGGTGCGAGCATGCCGAGCGCGTCGGCACCCATCGCCGCGGCGGCCGCGTCGACGTGCGTGGCGTTCACCGCGACGGCCCCCTCCGCCGCGGCGTCTCGCGCGGCCGCGTCAGCCACCTTGAGGAGGTCACGGAGCACGCCGCCGGAGCGGTCGATGGCGGCGTCTCGCACGACGTCGCTCAGGGCGCCCTCGTCTCGCGCGGCGAGCACCGAGCGAAGGAAGGCGTGCTGCTCCGGAGAGCGCGTGTCGCACGCGTCCTCCGTCCACAGTTCGTGAAAGCGACCGCGGACATCTTCATCCGCTGCGGCGCGCCACGACGTGCTCCCCGCGATGGCGATCCCCACGTCGTAGGCGCCGAGGTGCTCGAGGTCGGGCAGCACGTTCGCTTCAAACTGCGACCACGTCCTGCGGTCGAGGGAGTCGACGAGCAGAACGACCGGCGGCGCACCGCGCGCGCGCAGCTCACGCCATCGCCCCGTCAACGTCTCCAGATGCCCGAGCACCGTCTCCGGCGCCTCGCTGGCGCCCGGCTCGATGAGGTTGGCATCGACGAGCGTCGACGCGGGGCGCCCACGAACCTTCAACGACCGATGCAACAGCCTCTTCGTCGGCCCCAGGTGCGACGCGAGGTGCCCCGCGTTCGCCTCGATCGCGCGGAGGATCGCGAGACCGGCGAG
>CAZHGG010000814.1:0-3421 GCA_964531755.1 uncultured Polyangiaceae bacterium | reverse complement strand
ACGCCGAGGGACGGCGGGTGGCGCGTGTTCGACCGGGCGAGGTCCGCGCCGACGCCCGCGTGGTTTGCCGCACCTCCACGCGCGCCGGTCGAGCTCGGCCTGCTTGAGCCGCCCTCGCCGCGCGACGGTCGACGGCAAGCCTTGCCCTGTCGTCGCTCCTCGCCATGGAAGCCTTCGGGGCCATCGAGGATCTGACGGTCACGATGTCGCTACGCGGACGACTTCGTCGTGCTGTGCAAGACGAAGCGTGACGTCGACGAGGCCGAAGGGCGCGTGAAGCACGTGCTGACGCGTCTCGGGCTCGAGCTGCACCCGGAGAAGACGAGGAAGGTGGATCTCTCCTGGGGCAAGGAGGGCTTCGATTTCCTCGGCTGTCACCTGCAGAAGCGCATGAGCGGTCCCATCTGGGAGCGAGAAGGCCGAAGGGTCTACTTCCTCCAGAGATGGCCAAGCGCGCGTGCGATGAAGCGGGTCCGGCAGCGCGTGAAGGAGCTGACCCCGAGGTCACGCTGCCACGAGGATCTGCGCGAGGTGATCGCGCGGCTCAACCCCGTGCTGCGTGGCTGGGGCGGTTACTTCAAGACCGGGAACGCCGCCGTGAAGTTCAACCAGCTCGATTCGTACGTCTATCGGCGTCTCAGGACCTTGCGCGTGAAGCGCGCGGGTTCTCGGATGAAGGCGGGCGCGTTCGAGAAGTGGACCCGCGACTCGTTCACCGAGGGCTTCGGGCTCCACCGCCTGCGAGGCACCGTCCAGTATCCGGAGGCCGCGTAATGCGGCGACACGAGAGACCACCGGTAAGCCGTGTGCGGGAAATCCGCACGCACGGTTTGAACGGGGGTTTTGCATATGGCCACCTTCGCGTGGCAGAAAGCTGAATCTACCAATGCCCGACAAGACCGTCGAGCGGACGACTCGCCGTGACGGTCCCGACGGCGCCGGCGGCGGCTCGGCACGCGCTGTCGACCACCTGTTCCTCGTCGTCGAGGGCGCCCGCCCGCTCGGCGGCGGCGCGCGCTGGTCGCTCGAGGGGCTCGACGAGGTCCGCGTCCGTCGAGGCTCGAGCCGCGCGAGCGCCCGCGAACGCGACGGGGCGCGCCGGGTCCTGTCGATCAAGCTGCCCGACGCGCTCCTCTCGTCCAGCCACGGCAGGCTCGTGCGGAGCGCGGGCGGTTGGACCCTCGTCGACGACAGGTCCACGAACGGGACGCTGATCGACGGCGCGCGGATCGAGGCGCGTGCGCTCGGGGATGGCGCGTGCTTCGAGATGGGCGCCGCGCACTTCATCCTGCGCCTGGCGATGCCGACCCCCGAGGGCACCGCTGACGAGCTGGAGAGCGCGAGCCTCCTCGGCCGCACGTATGGCGTCGCGTCGCTCGTGCCCGCCTACGCGAACGAACTCGCCCGGTTCGCCCGCGTCGCGATGTCCGGCTTGTCGATCTTGCTGCTCGGCGAGAGCGGCACCGGCAAGGAGGTCCTCGCCGCGGCGGCCCACCGCTTGTCGGGTCGGGGCGGCCCCTTCGTGCCGGTCAACTGCGGCGCCCTCACCGCGACGCTCATGGAGAGCCAGCTCTTCGGCCACACGAAGGGCGCGTTCTCCGGCGCCCTCCGCGACGAGCCCGGGTTCGTGCGCGCCTCCGACGGCGGCACGCTCTTCCTCGACGAGATAGGGGACCTGCCGGCCGCGTCGCAAGCGGCGCTCTTGCGGGTCCTCGAGACGCGAGAGGTGGTGCCGGTGGGGAGCACGCGCGCCGTCGCTGTGGATCTCCGCGTCGTCTCGGCGACGCTGAGGTCCGTCGGCTCGCTGCGTCCGGATCTGCACGCGCGGCTCGCGGGCTTCACCCACACCCTCTGGCCGCTCCGCGACCGCATGGAGGACCTCGGCGTCATCCTCGCGGAGCTCATCGCCCGCGCGGCCGGCGACCGCGCCGCGAGCGTTCGGCTCTCGCCCGAGGCCGGGCGCGCCCTCCTCGCGCACGACTGGCCGCTGAACGTCCGCGAGCTCAACCAGGCCCTCGGCGTGGCCCTCGCGCTCGCGCCCGCCGTGACGTTGCAGGACACCGATTTCCCGACCTCGGTGCGGCGGGGCGTCGAGGAGATCGCGCACGCAGCCCCCGCCGCGGCCTCCCCGCCGACGCCGCCCGCGGCCGCGCCCGCGCCCATCCCGCAGGACGACGCGAGCCTGCGCGCGCTGCTCGTCGCCACGCTCACCCACAGCAAGGGCAACGTCTCCGAGGTCTCGCGCGCCCTCGGCAAGACCCGCATGCAGATCCACCGCTGGATGCGGCGCTTCGGCGTCGATCCGGAGACGTTCCGCACGTGACGCTGCCCGAGGCGCCCGGCGCGCGTTTGCTGACGCCGAGCCTCGAGCTCACGCGGCGCATCGGCGCCGGGGGCATGGGCACCGTCTGGCTCGCGAGGCACCTGACCCTCCGCAAGGACGTGGTCGTCAAGCTGATGGCGGAGAGCATGGCCGGCAGCGACGAGCTCCGACGACGCTTCGCGCAAGAGGCCGCCGTCGGGGCGAACGTGACGAGCCCCCACGTGGTGCAGGTGTTCGACACGGGCATCTCGGAGGAGCACGGGCCGTACATCGTGATGGAGCGCCTCGAGGGCGAGGATCTCGGCGCGAGGCTCGAGCGCGAGACGCGGCTCCCGAGCGCGGAGGTCGCGCGCCTCGTCGCGCACGTCGCGCACGCGCTCGATCGGGCGCACGCGCTCGGGATCGTCCACCGCGACATCAAGCCGGCGAACATCTTCCTGTGCGCGGAGCCGGGCGCGCCCTTCTTGGCGAAGGTGCTCGACTTCGGCGTCGCGCGGTGGCGCGACGACGCGGCGCCGCAGACGGGCACGGGCATCTGCCTCGGGACCCCCACCTACATGAGCCCCGAGCAGGCGGCGGGTCTCCGCGAGCTCGACGGTCGGAGCGATCTCTACGCGCTCGGGCTCGTCGCGTTCCGCGCCCTCACGGGGGAGCCCGCGTTTCCGCGCGCGTCGTTCGACGCGCTCGGGCTCGGTGTCTACAACCTGCCCGTCCCCGGGCTCACCGCGCGGCTCGCGTCGCTCCCGCCGGCCGTCGACGACTGGTTCGGGCGCGCGTGTGCGCGCGACCCCGCCGAACGCTTCCCTACCGGCGAGGTGATGGCCGCCGACCTCGCCCGCGCGCTCGGGCTCACGAGCGCGGGGCCCGCCGCGAGCGACCCTGAGGAGCCGGCGCTCGAGGTCGACGGCGACGCGCCCCGGAGCGGCAGCCCCACGCGCGCGCACGGGCTCCCCGCGCAGCCGCAGAGACCCGCGCCAGAGACCGACGCGGGGCTCTCGCAGGGGACGTCCCCAGGGCCCGCGCCCGCGTCGCGCGCCGCGCCTCCGCGCGCGTGGGCGCGCTCGGCCGCGGCGACCGCGCTCCTCGGGCTGGCCGTGG
>CAZHGG010000813.1:0-3424 GCA_964531755.1 uncultured Polyangiaceae bacterium | reverse complement strand
GGCCCCGCTGGACCCTCCGCAGCGGCCAGGGGCTCTCCGCGCAGGAGGGCCTCGAGCTCCGGCTCGGTGATCACGCGCGTGCCGAATTTCTTCGCCTGGTCGCGCTTCGACTGGCCGGTCTTGTCGCCCGCGACGAGGAACGTCGTGGTCTTCTTCACGCCGTCGTGGACCTCGCCGCCGGCCGCGCGGATGCTCGCGTGCACGTCGTCGCGCTTGCGTGAGAGCACGCCGGTCACGCAGAACGACTGCCCCGCCACCGGCCCGGTCGCGGCGACCGTGTCCTTCACCACGGGGCGCCCCACGCCGCGCGCCACGAGGCGCTCCATGAGCGCGCGCTCGCGCGGATCGCGGAGGTGGGCCACGACGCTCTCGACCATCTTCGGGCCGAAACCGCGGATCTGGCCCACGCGCTCGGCGAGCGCTTCGGGCGAGAGCGCGAGCAGCGCCTCGAGCGTGCCCACCTCCTCGGCGAGCTGTCGCGCGGCGACCTGGCCAATCTGCGGGATGCCGAGGCCGCAGAGCAGCCGGTCGAGGGGGCGCTCCTTCGACGCGGTGACGCCCGCGAGCACGTTCTGCGCGCTCTTCTTCCCCATGCGGTCGAGGCGCGCGAGCGACTCGACGCTCACGCGCTCGGGATCGTAGAGATCGGCCACGTCGCGCACGAGGCCGCCGTCGACGAGCTGCTCGACCAGCACCTCGCCCAGGTTCTCGAGGTCCATCGCGAACCGGCGCGTGAAGTGATAAATCTGACCTTTCACCTGCGCCGGGCACGCGCGGTTCACGCAGCGGAGGGCGGCCTCTTGCCCGAGCTCGGGGCGATCTTCCTCGCGGAGGCGCGAGGTGACGCCCGCGCCGCACGCCGGGCATGTGGTGGGCGGGGCGAAGGGCTCGGCCGAGGCCGGGCGCGCCTCGAGCACGACCGACACGACCTGCGGGATGATCTCGCCGGCCTTCTCGATGAGCACGAGATCGCCGCGGCGCACGTCGAGCTTCGCGAGGTGCTCGGGGTTGTGGAGCGACGCGCGGGAGACCGTGGTGCCGGAGAGCTCCACGGGGTCGAGCTCCGCGACCGGCGTGAGCGCGCCGGTGCGCCCCACCTGCACCACGATGTCGCGCACCCGCGTGCTCGCGCGCTCGGCGGCGAACTTGTACGCGATCGCCCACTTGGGAAACTTGCTGGTCGCGCCCAACATGTCCTGCTGGCGGTAGGCGTCGACCTTCACCACGGCGCCGTCGGTCTCGAAGGGGTAGCTCGCGCGCGCCGCGTCGATCGCGGCGATCGCGCCCGCGATGCCTTCGGCGTCGACGCGCGCGTGCTTGCGGTGCGTCGGCAGGCCGAGCGTCTCCAGCCACTCGAGGGTGTCGGCGTGGCTCGCGTGGTGCTCGGGCCCCTCGACCGCCTGGTAGAACACGGCGCGGAGCGGGCGCTTGGCGACCTCGCGGGGGTCGAGCATGCGGATCGCGCCGGCCGCGGCGTTGCGGGGGTTCGCGTAGGGCTCGAGCCCCTCGGCCAGGCGGGCCTCGTTCAGGGTGTCGAGGTCCTTGCGGTAGATCACGATCTCGCCGCGCAGCGTGAGCGTGCCCGCGTGGGCCACGCTGAGCGGGACGTTGCGCAGCGTGCGCAAGTTCGGGGTGATGTCCTCGCCCGTCTCGCCGTCGCCGCGGGTGGTGGCCATCGCGAGCGCGCCGCCCTCGTACACGACCTCGACGCTCGCGCCGTCGAGCTTCGGCTCGACGGTGAAGGTCGGCACCTGGCCCTCCGGGAGGCCGTCGCGCACGCGCCGCAGGAACTCGCCGAGGTCGTCCTGCGAGTAGGCGTTGTCGAGCGAGAACATCTTGGTCTTGCGCTTCACCTTCGCGACCTGCGCGCGCGCCTCGCCGCCGACCCGCTGCGTGGGCGAGGACGGGCTGACGAGCTCGGGGTGCGCGGCCTCGAGGGCGCGCAGCTCGCGCAGGAGCGCGTCGAACTCGGCGTCGGTCACCGAGGGATCGTCGAGGACGTAGTACCGGTAGTTGTGCGCGGCGAGCTCGCGGACGAGCTTCGCGTGGGCTTCGCGTGCGGTGGGCATCCGCGCGATGCTAGCAGCGCGCTCGGCCCGCCGGAGCGCCAACGCTCCCCCGTCGATCCCCCGAGCGAGGGACGCGCGAGGGCGCGTGCCTCAGTGTGGGCTGCAGCGGACGACCCGCTCGGCCAGGCCGTCTGTCCCCAGGCAGCGAGCCTCCCAGGTGAGGTCGGAGCCCAGCGCGGGCTCGAGCAGCCACCGCTCCACCTTCAGGCCGGCGTGGCGCCTCTGGACCTCCGCCGCGAACGCGGCGGTGACCTCGCGGTGCGCCCCCTCCATGTCGGCCTCGTAGCCCGGGTGGAAGTGCCGATACGCGCCGCACTCGAGGTGATCGACCACGACCACGGTGTCGATGTGGGTGTGCAGCGAGAGGGCGACGCCGAGCTGGTCCCAGAAGGCCTCGCCCCACGACGGCCTCGCCGTCTGCATGACGCCCTTGCTCGCGCCGGGAAGCGAGATGAGATCGTAGCGATCCCAGGCGTTCTCCGCGTCGTTGAGGATGTCTGGAATGACCGACACGAGGTCGTCGGTGCAGCGGTGGTCGATGCACGAGAGCACCAGGTGGGTCGCCTGAACCTTGTGGCTGATGCCGATGGCCATGGAGTGGCCGGACGATAGTCCGCGCGCCGGCCGGGCGCGACGCCAAACGCGCCGGTCAGCGGCTCGCGGGCGCCGCGTCGCGGCAGCAGCGCACGCCGGTCGAGTAGTCGGCGTAGCTCGGCGGGTGGGCCGAGACGGTGGCGCCACAGCCCGCGCGCGTGGAGCGCGCGTAGAAGCCGCCGACGAACGCGCCCTTCGGATCGGCGACCCACTCGTCGAGGTTGCCGACGAGATCGTAGACGCCGTCTGCCCCCCACGCGCTGCGGCAGGTGGTGGTGGCGCCCGCCGCACGGAGCAGCGGCTCGCCGCGCGACGTCACGCGGTTGAGCCGCGGATCGAGGTGCCCCACCGACGCGTTGCCGTGGAGCTTCGCGGCGGGGTGCTCCGCGCGGAAGACGTTGCACGCGTCGGCTATGTATTGAGAACCATATGGGAAAGCTGAGTCTGCCTCGCCGCGGCACGCCACCCGGTGCTCCTCGCGGCTGCAGAGGCGCTTGCCCGCGGCGAGGCACGCCGTCTCGGCGACGTGGCCGCTCACGTAGCCGCTCGGCCGCGCGCCGCGCTCGCTCCGCGCGAGCGGATCCGCGCGTCCGCTCGCGTGGAGCGCGGGGAGGAGCGGGACGGGCAAGGCCTGCGCGTGGACGTCGCCCGCGCGCCACCGCGCCGTCGTCCACGCGAGCGCGCGGGCGAGGTGCGCGAGCGAGAGCGGGTAGTCGGGCGAGAGCGGCTCGAAGGATCCGTTCGAGATCCTCAAAGAGCGC
>CAZHGG010000812.1:0-3426 GCA_964531755.1 uncultured Polyangiaceae bacterium | reverse complement strand
GGCGCGGAGCCGGGCCGTCGTCTCGGGCAGCGGCGCACGGTCGGCCAGCCTACGCCGCGCGACGCCGGGCCGGCAACCTTGACCTCCGACGAGCCCGTGTCTACCGTCGGAGGCCATGGGCACCTCCACGCGGCACGGCCGGCTGGCCATCCTCTGCGTCCCCCTCGTCGCCGGCTGCGGCGCCGCCGGGTCGGGCGCGGGCGACATGGGCGCGGGCGGGCGCGACATGGCCGCGGCGCCGAAGTGCGAATCCGACGGCAAGCAGATCCACCTCGCGAAGAAGTACGGCATCAAAGTCACGCTCAACGTGAACGTGAAGGTGCCCTCCGACTGTGCCGCCGACTCCTGCATCCTCGACAAGGACACCGCGTCGCAGATGCTGCTGCTCGCCGACGTCGTCCAGACCGACGCGCAGCTCACGCTGCAGTCGAAGGCGTGCCGCTTCCAGGTGCCGCCCGTGGCCCTGAAGAACCAGCCGCAGCCCACCGTGCTCACCGCCCCCGACGCGCTGGTGCAGTCGGTGATGGTCGCCCCGTCGATGACCGCGCTCGACGGCCCGATGACCTGCGCGGGCTTCAAGGTGCCGCCCTTCGCGCTCGTGCTCGGCGCGCACCTCGCCAACTCCGGCAGCGATCCGGTGCCCGTCTACAGCGGCGCGAAGAACCCGCCCGTCACGCTGTGCGGCGGCAAGGCCTCCACCGCCTGCGACGCCGCGATGGACTACGGCTGCGTCTGCGACCTCGACAAGGACGGCAAGCCCGGCGCCACCGTCGGGGCCAGCGGCGTCCCCGCCTTCGACGACGTGGATCAGGTCTACCTCGCGCTGCGCACCGTCGTCGGGCTCGACGTGACGGTGTGGCCCGAGCAGCCGGGCCAGCCGACGCCGGGGCAGCGCTGGAAGGGCGCCGTGTCGGGGCTCAAGCTCGATCAGAGCCCCGTCGGCTGCCACCACACGCCGCAGGGCGGCGGCGCCCCCTACGACTGCACGCCCGGCGAGACCAACTCCGTCGCGCAGCTCAACCCGCGCCTGTCGCAGTCGGTGAACGCGGCCTCGCTCTTCGTGGCGATGCCCGTGCCCGACAACGAGACCTGCTCGCAGCTCATCGCCGACGCCCCCACCCTCTTCAACGGACAATAGACGATGCGAACCCTGCTCCGAGGCGTGGTGATGGTGGCGGCGATGGCGCTCGTCCTCCGGGGCGCGCAGGCCGAGAAGGCCCCTCCCGGGCGCGCGGCGGCGAAGAAGTTCTTCGAGACCGGCCAGCTCCTCTACGAGCGCGGCAAGTTCAAGGAGGCCGCCGCCGAGTTCGAGCACGCCTTCGCCGAGGAGCCGCGGGCCGCGTTCGTCTACAACGCGGCGCAGTCGTACGACAAGGCGGGCGATCGCGCGGCGGCCGTCCTGGCGTACCGGAAATACCTTGGCTTCAAGGAGTCGAAGGCCGACGCGGCGCAGATCGGCGCGCGCATCGCGGTGCTGGAGAAGGAGCAGAAGCAGCTCGAGGCCGCCGCCGCGCCGTCGCCCGTGGCGCCCCCGCCCGCGCCCGCCGCGCCCAGGCACACGCCCCTGCCCTACAAGGAGCCCGCCACCGGGCACGTCTTCCAGACCTTCGTCATGCACGAGGGCCGCGAGTTCGTGCTCGTCGGCGTCGGCACGCGCAAGGTGTTCGGCTTCAAGGTCTACGCGATGGCCATGTACATCGAGGACGAGGCGGCGCGGAAGCAGTTCCCGCGGCTGGCCGGCCAGGCCGGCGGCGCCGATCAGCGCACCCTCGAGGAGAGCGGCCTCCTGCCGTCCTTCATCATCCAGGGCGACTTCGCCAAGCACGCGATCCTCTGGTTCTCCCGCGACGTGACGGCGAAGCAGACGATGGACAGCTACCGCGAGGCGCTCGAGAAGGATCTGTCGCCCAAGGCGTCGCCCGACGTGCGCGCCGCCGCCGCCGGCTTCGTCGCCCTCTTCGATCAGGACATCAAGGCGGGCGAGGAGGTCGTGATCCACACCGAGCCCGACGGGCGGGTCGGCGTGAAGCTCGGCGATCGGCCGGTGCGCTGGAGCCCCCCGGAGACGACCATGAACAACACCGCGCCGAACTACGATCCCTTCCACGATGAGACCCCGCCGGGCCAGCCGGCGACCCCGCGGTGGGCCGGCCCCGCCGCCGCGCCCGCGCTCGACATCGGGCAGTTCATGGGCAAGGTGTACGGCTGGATGGGCTTCGGCCTCGCGCTCACCGGCTGCGTCGCCGGCGTGGCCGCCTCCACCGAGGGTTTCTGGGAGCTGATGCGCGGCGCGCCCGCGCTGCTCTACGGGCTCCTCATCGCCGAGCTGATCATGGTGGTGGTCTTCAGCCGCACGCTGCACAAGGTGTCGTTCGCGACGGCGGCGGCGATGTTCGTGAGCTACTGCGCGCTGAGCGGGCTCACCTTCTCGGTGATCTTCCTCGTCTACACCGCGCAGTCGATCGCGACGATCTTCTACGTCACGGCGGGCATGTTCGCGGCCATGAGCGCGATCGGCGCGCTGACGAAGCGCAACCTCGACGGCGTCGGCCGCTTCCTCGTGATGGCGCTGGTCGGCGTCGTGATCGCGAGCCTCGTGAACATGTTCATGGGCTCGTCGACGATGAGTTGGGTGATCTCGTTCGTCTCGGTGTTCGTGTTCACCGGCCTCACCGCCTACGACACGCAGAAGATCCGCGCCCTGGCCCAGGCCGGCGACGACAAGCTCGCCCTCCTCGGCGCGCTCACGCTGTACCTCGACTTCGTGAACCTGTTCCTCGCCCTGCTCCGCCTCTTCGGCCGCCGCCGCTAGCGCGCGCGACCGCCGCCCTCCCGCTCCCTCCCTTCCTCCTCCCCGTCCCCTCCCCTACAACCAGTCCTGCGGGTTCGTCGCCGCCGCGCGCGGTCGCGGCGCTGCGGCCATGAGGTACGTCGCCACGTCGGCCACCTCGACGCCGGCGGCGCGCGCGATCACCGTGCCCGACTCGAGGCTCGCGATCGGCACGCCGTCGCGGATCAGGACGCGGTTGCCGGCCACCGCCGGGACGCGCGGGCCCGGCGCGAGCGTGCCGACGAGGTTGAGCGGATCGGTGGCCGCGATCACCGCCACCTCGCCGGCGGCGGTCTCGCGCCGCAGCGCGCGCAGCGTGTCGATCGCCTCGGGCACCGCGAACTGCTCGCCGGCGAACCCGGCCACGAAGCGGCCGCCGCGGATCTCGCCGCGCGCCTCCATCCGCCGGTACACCGCCGACAGCTCGCGCCAGGGCAGCGGGCAGTCGCGCTGCACGAGATCGCGGAAGACCACCCCGTATCGACGCAGGAGCTGCTCGGCCCACGCCTCGCGGATGGCGTCGGGGGCGAGCTCACCGCCGAGGAGGAAGAGGCAGAAGCGGCCGGGCGCGGGGCTGTAGTCGCGCACGCGGGCGC
>CAZHGG010000811.1:2211-3428 GCA_964531755.1 uncultured Polyangiaceae bacterium | reverse complement strand
GTGAGCGGGTCGAACACCACCGCGAACGCGTCGACCAGGAACGAGGCGCCGAGCTGGGCCGCGGGCACGGTCCAGGTGTCGATCCCGCCGCACCGCTCGGCGCCCGTCGGGTCCTTCACGAAGACGACGTTGCCCTCGTCGCGGCGCCCCACCTGCCCCCCCTCCTGGACGAGGAAGTCGACGGGCGTGCCGTCGCGCAGGCGGTAGGCCTCGGCCTTCTGGCTGAGGCCGGGCACGCAGGTCGTGAGGAAGAGATCGTCCTCCGGCGACCGCGTGAGCATGGCGCGGTCCTTCAGCAGCAGCGCGTTCAAGAGGGCCGTGTTGATGTTCATCGAGTGCCGCAGGACGCGATCGTCGTAGCCGGTGTCGAGCTGGGTGAGCGCGGCCACGCCCCCGATCGTGACCGGCACCGTGGGCACGTTCGGCACCACGAAGCCGCGGGTCACCGCGGCGTCGCCGGACACGAGCACGTCGGAGAGGGGCCGGAGCTTGCTGGGATCGCTCACGAAGAAGCCGGCCGTCGACAGCGGCGCGAAGCCCGCCGCGAGCAGCTCGGTGTCGCTGCAGAACGCGGTCTTCGAGCCACGTAAGATGCGCGTGTTCGCGTAGTCGAGCGTGAAGGGGTAGTTGGCGAGGAAATCGGTGCCGAGGATGCCCGACTGGCGGTACGAGCTGAGGAGCACGCCGTAGTCGGCCGTGGTGAGCGTCACCGTGCCCCAAGGACCAAAGAAGTCGAAATACGCGAACGAGCAGCTCGCGCCTGGGGCGCTCGCGTCGCCCGCGCAGAACGACGGCGTGGGCGGCGTGGTGGTCTGGAAGCCCCGGAGGTCGATCGACGAGCTGTTGGCGCCGAAGTCGACGAGGAAGTCGCCTACGCTCACCGGGGTCGCGTCGGGGCCGCCGTCCGCGACGCGGCTCATGATGACGGGCACATAGGCCTTCTCGCCGGCGGTGCGCAGGGGGAGCGATTCGGTGAGGGCGTCGCCGAGGCACGTGGGCAGCGTCGGGGGCTTGCGCGTGGGCAGGGGCCCGGCGTCGCCGCCCGCGTCGGGCTTCCGGGCGGCGTCCGAGGGCGTCACGACCGCGGGCGGGGGGCCGGCCTCGGCGGCGCCGTCGACGGGGGGCGAGCTGGAGCACGAGGCGAGGTGCGCGAGCGCCCCCGGGAGGAGAGCGAGCGTGAGCCACGCGAGCCGGGGGAGGCGCATCGGCGCGGTATA
>CAZHGG010000811.1:0-2111 GCA_964531755.1 uncultured Polyangiaceae bacterium | reverse complement strand
GGCGACTGCGTGCGATCTGCACGCGTTCAACAACGACGGCGGCGCGCTCAACCTCGCGGCCGACGGCGACAGGGTCGCGGTCGCCCACGGCAAGGGGGGCGTGAGCCTCCTCGACGGCAAGACCGCTGCGCGCCTCGCGCAGGCCGCGCCGTCGGGCGGCGCCGACTCGCTCGACGACGTCACGCTCGCCGATGGGTGGGTGTTCGCGCTCGACGGTGACGACGGCAAGCTCGCGGTCTACGACGCAAAATCGCTGGCGCTGGTGCAGGACGGCGTCGAGGTCGAGGTGGGCCCGTACACCGGGATCGCCGCCCGCGCCGGGCGGGTCGTCGTGTCGGGCGGCACGGGGCCCGCGACGGTGTTCCGGTACGACGCCGCGGGCAAGCTCACGCGCGAGCGCACGATCCCCGGCCACCGCGGCACCCCCGACGTGGCGCTCGATCGGGCGGGCCTCGGCGCCTTCTTCTCGACCCACTTCGAGGAGCCGGTGGACGGCCAGGAGTTCGGGCTCTCCTCCGCCACGCTCGACGGCCGCTTCGTCGACGCCGTGGGCCTCCCCGGGGCGGGGTTCACCGAGGGCGGTGGTCGCCCCTCCTCGTGGCCGGTCCGCGCGACCGTCGACGACGGGCGCGTCTACGTCGCGCACGGCGGCGGGCTCAGCGTGGTGGGCTACGACGGGGCCCTCGATCTCACGCTCACGGCCACCCTCGACCTCCAGCTCCGCGCCGTCGACGTGGCCGTCGACCGCACGACGGCGTGGGTCGTCGGCGTGGTGCCGAGCGCGCTGGTCGAGGTCGACCTGACGGAGCCGGCGCGCCCGTCTGTGAAGAAGCGCACGCCGCTCCCGGCCCCGCCGACCGCCGTCGCCGTGAACGCGGGGTGGGTGCTCGTCGCGACCGGGGGCGCGGAGCCCGTCGCGTTCGCGCGCTGACGCGGCCCACGCGCGCTGCCCTTCGGCGGCATTTGCGGCGGCCCCCCGCATCGTGGTTAGTTTGTCGCGTGGAATCCCCTCTGCGGCCCGGGGACGTCGTCGACGGCGCCTACGTCATCCAGCGCCTGCTCGGCCAGGGCGGGATGGGGGCGGTGTTCGTGGCGCTCGAGCCCGAGCTCGACCGGCGTGTGGCGGTGAAGGTGCTGCTCGGTGAGGGGCGGGGAGGGGAGGCCACGGCGCGCTTCGAGCGCGAGGCGCGGGCCGTCGCGGCGCTCCAGAGCGATCACGTGGCGCGTATCTTCCGTGTTGGCTGCCTCGTGAGCGGCGCGCCCTACATGGCGATGGAGCTGCTCGAGGGCGAGGACCTGGCGGCGAGCCTCGCCCGGCGCGGTCCGCTCCCGGGCGGAGAGGTGCTCTCGCTGATGCTCCAGGTCTGCGAGGGCCTCGCGGAGGCGCACGAGCGGGGCATCGTGCACCGCGATCTCAAGCCCGCGAACCTCTTCCTCGCGCGCCGCCCGACCGGGGCCACGACGCTGAAGATCCTCGACTTCGGCATCGCCAAGGCCGCGACGCCGGCCCCGCTGACGGCCACGCGCGCGTTCCTCGGCACGCCGCTCTACATGTCCCCGGAGCAGATCAACGACGTGCGCTCGGTGGACGCCCGCAGCGACATTTGGGCGCTCGGCGTCGTGATGTACGAGCTGCTCACCGGCGCGCCTCCCTTTGTCGCCGCGTCCGTGCCGGACCTGAGCGAGCGCATCCTCCACGCGCGCCCCGCGCTGCCCTCCGCGTCGCGTCCCGGCGTCCCTCCGGCCCTCGAGGCGATCGTCCTCCGCTGCCTCGAGAAGGACCCCGCGGCCCGCTTCGCCGGCGTGCGGGAGCTCGCGGCCGCGCTCGCGATGACGTCGTTCGCGCCCGCCCCGCTGCCCAACGCGCCGAGCCCCAACGCGCTCACCGGCGTCGACGTCCCGCGCCCCGCCGCGAGTCAGCCCGCGTTGGTCTCCGCGCTGTCGCCGGCGCTGGACGCGACGCTCCCGCTCGCGCCGGCGCAGGGGAGCTCTGCGGCGGTCGTCGCGGCCGCGGTCCCGGCGGCCGACGAGCCCCCGGCGCTGAGCGCCGAGACCCTCGGGCGGCCATGGCGGGGCGCCCTCGCGGTCGGGGCCGGCGCCGCCCTCCTCGT
>CAZHGG010000810.1:0-3442 GCA_964531755.1 uncultured Polyangiaceae bacterium | reverse complement strand
GGCGGCGGCGAGCACGCGAGGGCGGCGAAGAGGGAGAGCGCGAGCGCGCGCGTGGCGAGGGCGCGGGAGCGGAGGCGTGAGCGCATCGCGTCACTCTAACGCGAAGTGCCGCGGCCAGGCGCGGCGTCGCGCGCGCTCAGGACTTCGGCGGCACGGTGGGCCGGCGCGAGGCGAGGATCTCGATGAGATCCATCTTCGTGATGATGCCGAGGACCGCGCGCTGGTCGTCGGTCACGAGCGCGACCTCGCCTCGTTCGAAGATGCGCGGGAGCTCGCCGGCGCTCGCGCCGAGGGCGATCGAGGACACCCGACGCACCATCACCTCGGCCACCTTGGTGTCGCCCGTCACGCGGCCGTCGACGAGGTGCGAGAGCAGGTCGGTCTCGGTGAGGATGCCCGCGAGCTTGCCGTCGTCGAGCACGGGGAGCTGAGAGATGCCGTGCTCCTTGAAGAGCGCCATGGCCTCCTTCAGCGGCGAGTCGACGCGCGTGGCGAGCACGGCGCGCTTCGGCATGGCGCGCAGGAGATCGCCGATCGTGCCGAGCTCCCAGTCGGACTCGGAGAGGCCGTGCTGCCGCATCCACGCGTCGCTCACGAACTTGGACAAGTAGTTGCGGATGGAGTCGGGCAGGACCACCACGACGCGCTGGCCGGCCGACATGCCGCGCGCGACCTGGAGCGCGGCCCACACGGCGGCGCCCGACGAGCCGCCGACGAGGAGCCCCTCCTGGCGGATGAGCTGCCGCGCGACCCGGAACGAGTCACGATCGTTCGACTTGATCCAGCGATCGATCACGCTCCCGTCGAGCACGTCGGGGATGAAGTCGTAGCCGATGCCCTCGACGCGGTAGCTCTTGATCTCGCTCGGGCCCGCGAGCAGCGAACCCTCCGGATCGACGCCGATGATCTGGCAGCCCGGCACGGCCTTCTTGATGCCTCGCGCGACGCCGGTGATGGTGCCGCCGGTGCCCGCCGTCATGACCACGGCGTCGACGCGCCCGCCGCACTGGGCGAGGATCTCGGTGGCGGTGCCCTCCTCGTGGGCGAGGGGGTTCGACGGGTTGCCGTACTGGTCGAGGATGTGGGAGTTGGGGATGACCTCGCGGAGGCGCCGCGCCACGCTGATGTGGCTCTCCGGCGCGTCCCACGCGGCCTCCGTGGGCGTGCGGATGATCTCGGCGCCGAGGGCCTCGAGGACCACCTGCTTCTCCTGGCTCATCTTCTCGGGCATCGTGATGATCACCCGGTAGCCGCGCACGGCCGCGGCGAGGGCGAGCCCGATGCCGGTGTTGCCCGACGTGGGCTCGATGAGCGTGTCGCCCACCTTGATGCGGCCCTCGCGCTCCGCGTCGAGCAGCATGCGCACCCCGATGCGGTCCTTCACGGAACCCCCGGGGTTCATGAACTCGCACTTCGCGAGCAGCTCGCACGGGAGCCCCTGCCCGATGCGCGCGAGGCGCACCATCGGCGTGTCGCCGACGGCATCGCAGATGGAGTCGAGAATGCCCTGGCGCGTCTTGCCGATCATGCGCACGGGATCTCACGAAAAGCGCGGCTTTGCTAGCTCTTCCGCGCGAAAAACGGTCAGGCGAACGTGACGCCCGCCGCGGCCTCTCGGAGGCGGGAGGCCTCCTCGGGGCGCGACATCATCGCGTAGAGCCGCCCGAGGAACGTGAGGCACGCGTGCTCGCCTCGCGGGTGCCCCGCCTCGCGGGCCCGCGCGAGCGCGGTCAACCCCTCGAGGAGAGACTCCTCGAAGCGTGACGCGGCGGCGTACGCGATGGCCAGCGCCAGCGCCGACTGGCTGCGCGTGGCGGGTCCGACGTCGGCGCTGTGACGCACCCGGCGCAGCCCGCGCAGCGCCTCGCCGGTCTCGCCGCGCCGCAGGCGAGCGAGGGCGCGGGTGCGCTCGGCGAGGAGGTCGCCGACGCTCGGCGCGGCGAGCAGCCGCTCGAGCTGGTCGTGCTGGTTGTTCTGGATGGCCGCGCAGAGCTGCTCGGCGAGCGTCGGGGCCGCCGTTGCGCCCGCCCGCGGGCGCGGGGTCAGCGTGCGCTGGAGCTGCGCGAGGCTCGTGAGGATTGGGGCCGCGTCGGCGATGGTGGGGGGCTCCGAGTCCGCCGGCGAGAGCGCCCGCGGGTTCTCCTGAGTGGGCACCTTCGACTCGGCGTCGCTGAGCGGCGACGGGACCGAAGCCGACATGTGAGCGGAGGTGGGCCCGCCCTTCAGCAGCACGAACGTGGGCTCGCTCGCCGGGGCGGAGGGCGGCGGCTCCTCGATACGCTCGGCCGCGGTCACCTCGGAGGACCCCGGCTGGCTCTCGATGGCCGTGTGCTCGTCGGTGCTCTCGACGATGGCCGAGGCGGGCGGGAGCTCGACGAGCGTGCGCAGACGCGTGGCGGCCGCGGCGTGCCGCGCCTGCCCGAGGGCGAGCTGCTGCGACGAGACGATGCGCTGCCCGCGGGCCAGATCGCCGGCCGCGACGGCGTGCGCGACAGCGTCGAGCTTCGCGAAGCCGGTCTCGGTCTCTTCGATCACCTCGGCCGCGGCGCGGTGGAGCGCCGCCGCGAGCGGCGCCTCGAGGAGCTGCGCGAGCGCGGTGACGTGGGTTCGTGAGGGCAGCGCGACCCACCCGGGCTCGGGCGCCACGAGCCAGCGGGAGCGGAGCAGCTCGGCGACGCAGGCCTCGACGCCGACCGACTGGCCTGCGGCCTCGACGATCTTGCCGAGCTGCTCGACCCTCACCTCGCCCCCGACGAGCGCGACGGCCGCCAGCACGGTGCGGGCCGCGGGCGAGCACTCGTGCGCGCGCAGGGTGATGAAATGGCTCGTCGGGCGCGCCTTCCCGCGCCCGGACGACTTGCGGCGCGGCGCCGCGCGGTCGCCGATCCACGCGAGCTCGGCGCTCTGCAGGCCGTGCGCGAGCGCCTCGTGGAGCCCGAGCGGCGTGCCGCCGGCCAGCTTGGCCCAGCGGTGGCGCGCCTCTTCGGTCAGCGCGCCCCCGGTGAAGGCGCCCGCGAGCGCCCTCGCGGCCTCCGGAGAGAGCGGCTTGACGTGGAGGGTCGCCTCGGGCGGGCGGCGCGCGATGAACGGCGCGGGGATGTCGGCGGCGGACGCGATCCGCAAGACCACGGGGAGCCCGGACGCGACCATCGCGGCCGCGACCACCTGGAGCGACTCGGGATCGACGTGCTCCGCGTCGTCGACGAGCACCACGCCGGGGGCGGCGCCAGGGGTTCGCGGCCCCAGCAGCGCCACGACGAGGTCCTCCGCGACGTCCGCGGCGAGCGGTTCGGCCGAGAGCAGCGACTCGAGGGCGGCGGCGTGGGGCGCGAGCGCGGGCGGGATGTCGTCGCGGATGGCGCGAGACACCGCGCGCCGCAGCGCCCCCAGCGGCTCGAGCGACGCGCCGGCGGGCGCCAGGAGGAGCGCGCGGTCGCCGAAG
>CAZHGG010000809.1:0-3444 GCA_964531755.1 uncultured Polyangiaceae bacterium | reverse complement strand
GCGCGAGCGCGAGGGCGAGGCCCACCGCCGCCGCGAGCCCCGCGGCGAGGGTCCAGCGCGGGCGCGGCGAGGACGAGGGCGGCGATGGGTTCCCGGTCGTGCCCCAGGCGACGTCGGTGCCGCCCGTGCCGCGGAAGAGGCCACTCGAGCGCTCGATGCGGGCCGCCACGCTGGAGGTCGCGCCCACGTCGCCAGCGAGCGGCTCGAGGTCGCGCGCGAGCTCGGCCACGTTGCGGTACCGCTTGTCGCGGTCCTTCGACAGGCACCGCGCGACCACGCGGTCGAGCTCGGCGGTGACCCCGCCGCGCACGCTCGACGGGCGGGTAGGCTCGTCCGAGATCACGCGGGCCGTGAGCTCGGTGAGGGTCTCGGCCTCGAACGGCAGGGTGCCGGTGACGAGCTCGTGCAGCACGACCCCGAGCGACCAGAGGTCGGCGCGCTCGTCGACCGACCGCGCCGACCGGAGCTGCTCGGGCGACATGTAGCTGGGCGAGCCCATCGAGGTGCGGGTCTGCGTGAGCTCGAGGTGCGCGCCCTGCTGCGCGTCGGCCGAGAGCTTCGAGATCCCAAAATCAAGAATCTTTACGAGTGGTTGACCGTCTACCGAGGTCGCCAGGTAGAGGTTCGCGGGCTTCAGGTCGCGGTGGACGATGCCCTTCGCGTGCGCCTCGGCGAGGCCCTCGCAGGCCTGCAGCACGTAGCGCGCCGACTCGGCGACGGGCAGCGGGCCGCGCTCCTTGAGGTGCTCGGAGAGGTCCTTGCCCTCGAGGTACTCCATCACCATGAACGGCTCGCCGGTGTCGGCGACGCCGATGTCGAGCACGCGCGCGACGTGCGGGTTCTTGAGCGCCACCGCGGCGCGCCCCTCCCGGTGGAAGCGCTCGACGGCCGCGGGGTTCTCGAGCGCCCCGCGGTGCAGCAGCTTGATCGCGACCTGGTGGCCGAGCCCCGCGTGGACCGCGAGGTGCACCTCGCCCATGCCGCCCGCGCCGAGCCGCCGCACGAAGTCGTATTTCCCGGCGAAGAGCGGGCGCGGCGCCTGGATCTCGGTGCGACCGCTCGTGAAGGCCTCGAGCGTGGCCACGCCGGTGAGCGCCGCGCGGAGAGCGTTCATCGCCTCCTCGATGCGTGAGAAGCGGTCGGAGGGGGATTTGGCGACGCACCGCCGGAAGACCGGGTCGAGCTCGGGGGGGAGCGCCACGCCGTGCTCGGCCGCGCGCGCCACGGCCGACGGGTACTGACCGCCGAGCAGCGTGCCGTAGAGCTCCGCCACCGTGTCCACCCGCCAATACGGCCGCCCCACGAGGAGCGTGAAGGCCACGAGGCCGAACGACCAGATGTCGGCGGCGGGGGTGATCACCGCGCGGCCGAGCTGCTCGGGGGCCATGTAGAGCGGCGTGCCGGTCGAGGCCGTCGACTCGTGGAAGACGCCCTGCGAGAGCTTGGCGATGCCAAAATCGAGGATCTTGAGCAGCGGCGGCGCGCCGGGCTCGTCGTCCGGGCGCCGCACCAGGAACAGGTTCTCGGGCTTGATGTCCCGGTGCACCACCCCCGCCTCGTGCGCCGCGTCGAGGCCGTCGGCGAGCTGCTGCAGGCACGCGAGCGCGTCGCTCGCCGAGAGCCTCCCCTGCGCGCGGAGCAGATCGCCGAGCTCGTCGCCCTCGAGCAGCTCCATCACCAGGAAGGGCGCGTCGCCCACGTCCTCGGCGACGCCGGCGTCGAGGACGTCGACCACGTGCCGGCTCTTCACGCGCGCCGCGACCCTCGCCTCGAGGGAGAACCGCTCGCGCGCGGCCGGGTCCTGGACGATGTTCGGGTGCATGACCTTCAGGGCCACGCGGCGGTGCGTGCCCATGTGGGTCGCCTCGTACACCGCGCCCATCCCGCCGGCCTTGATCACCCGCTCGACGCGGTAGCGCCCCGCGAGCTGAAAGCCCAAGGTGAGGTGAGCGAAGTCCATCCCGAGCAAAGGGTAGCGGAAATTCTCGCGCGGCACCGGTCGGTCAGCGGGGCTCGGGGCGCTCGCCCGCCGTGGTAGCCTCGGCTGGTGGAGGCGGCATGGCCGTGAGCGGGGCCGAGGTGATCGAGGCCGGGCCGAGCGCGCCCGACGCGCCCGCGCCACGCCGAGGGGCGCGCGCGCTCGAGTTCCTCGCCGTGGGCGGCCTCACGCCGCTGCTGTTCGCGCTCTCGCCGCTCCTGCGGCGCGCGCTCGGGCTCGACGACGCCGAGTACGCGGTGGGCTTCACCATGTTCTACGCGGCGCACGCGCTGAACGACCCGCACTTCGCCGTGACGTACCTCCTCTTCTACAAGGACGCGCGCGCTCGCGCGTTCGGCGACGCGTTCGGGCGAGCGCAGCGCGCACGGTACGTGTTCGCGGGCTTCGTCGTGCCGGCGGTGATCGCGGCCTGGGGCCTGGCGGCGATCGGCCTGCGCTCCGCGCCGCTCTTCGGCTGGCTGTTCCAGACCATGTTCTTCCTCGTGGGCTGGCACTACGTGAAGCAGGGCTTCGGCGTGATGGTGGTGCTTGCGGCGCGGCGCGGCGTGAGCTTCCTCCCGCGGGAGCGCTGGGCCATCCTCGCGCACTGCTTCTCCGGCTGGGCGTACGCGTGGGCCAGCCCCGCCGACCCGGGCACGGAGGTCATCGAGAAGGGTGTAGTCTACACGACCATGCCCCACGGGCTGGGGCTCGAGCACGCGACGCACGCGGCGTTCCTCGCGTCGATCGTGCCGCTCGTGTGGACGCTCGGGGCCAAGTGGCGGCGCGAGCGGCGCCTGCCCCTGGTGACGCCGCTCGTCGCGCTGCTCGCGAGCGTGTGGGCGTGGTCGATCTACTCGAGCGTGGACCCGCTCGTGCGGTACATGAACCCCGCGCTGCACTCGCTCCAGTACTTGTTCGTGGTCTATCTGCTGAAGCGCAACGAGGCGCGCGAGCGCGAGGGCGCCCCGTGGTTCGAGATGTCCGCCAGCGCGCGGCTCGGCCTGCTCGCGCTCTCGGCGCTCGCGCTCGGCTGGGCGCTGTTCCACGGCGCGCCCGCGGCGCTCGACGCGGTGCTCGCCGCGAAGGCGACCCGGAGGGCGCTCGGGGACACTCCCTACTTCGCGGCGCTGTACGCGTTGGTCAACATCCACCACTATTTCATGGATACGGTCATTTGGCGGCGAGAGAACCCGCACACGCGGTACCTTCGAGAGTCGCCCGCCCTCGGCCCCACGTCTCGGGAAAGCCAGTGAGCGGCGCGCCAAGGAGCCGACGGCGCATGAACCCGCGAGCGAGCCGAAGGCGAGCGGCGTGTCCGGGCCGCACGACGGAAGGGAGGAAGGCATGAATCAAAGTCTCTCTCGGGCTGCCTCGCGTGCCTGCCTGGCCGTCGCCGCGACGGGGCTCGCCCTCGCCGCTTGCGCCCAGCGCGCGCCCGAAGCGGCAGGGCGCGCCTGGCTCCC
>CAZHGG010000808.1:0-3453 GCA_964531755.1 uncultured Polyangiaceae bacterium | reverse complement strand
TTCGAGCGCGAGAACGAGAAGGTCATCGCGCGCGGTGGCGCCCCGGCGATCGCCGAGCCGCTGCTGCTCGGCATCACCAAGGCGTCGCTGTCGACGGAGAGCTTCATCTCGGCGTCCTCCTTCCAGGAGACGACGAAGGTGCTCACCGAGGCGGCCATCAACGGCAAGCTCGACGAGCTGCGCGGCCTCAAGGAGAACGTCATCATGGGACGCCTCCTGCCGGCCGGCACGGGCCTCGGCGCGTACAAGAAGCTCGACATGGTGGTCGAAGACGGCCACGCGGCGAGCGAGATGTACGAAGACGACGCCATGGCGGCGGCGAGCGAGTAATCGCGGGACGTCGTGACCGGGCGTCCACAGCCCGGGTCGGTCGAGGACGGGACGGTGCAGCGATGCGCCGTCCCGTTTTCGCGTTTTTCGGGTATTTTCGGGCCCGCTACGCGTCCGGAGGGACATCCTTCCTTCGTGGAACGTCGATTGCTGATCGGGGCACCGCCATGACGAAATCGCGAACTCGGGTTCACTTCCTCGTGCTCTTCGGTCTCGCTCTCTTCGGGTGCCACCGGCATCGCGCCGACACCGTCGGCGTCGCCGGGGGGCCCGCCGCGAGCGAGCGTCAGATCCGAAACGCGGTCGCCCTCGCTGCGCGCGACATGCAGTGCCCGGAGCAGACGATGAGCGCCGCGCAGATCGGCGAGTCGCTCTACACGGTGCACGGCTGCGGCCGCTCCCGCGAGTACCTGCTCATGTGCTCACGCCATGCGTGCCGCTGGCAGCCGGTCACGCCGGTCGAGCAAGTCGCCGCGGCCGAGACCGGCTGCACGATGTTCACGATCCTCGAGACCAGCGCGATCGAGCGGACGCTCACCGGCTGCAATCAGTCCATCTCGTACATGATCGGCTGCAACGTGGCCGCCTGCGCCTGGGGCCACGCGGCCGGAGGCCAGGTCGTGCAGAGCGCGCCTCCGCCGCAGACCACGACGACCACGACGACCGTCGCCAGCGGCACGGCGACGCTCGCCACCTCCGATGCGCAGAGCGCGCTCATGACGCTGGCGAGCGATCGCTGGACGCAGGCGCAGGCCTGCCTCGGGGGGCAGCACGTGGATGCGACGCTCACCCTGGGCGTCGACGGGCACATCACCGCCGTGCTCGACGCGCCCCTCCACGGCACGCCCGCCGAAGCGTGTGTCCAAGGTGTCGTCTCGGACGTCAGCGTCGCCATGCAGGGGCAGGCCTCGCCCGTCACGGTGATGCTCACGCTCTGATCACCGGAGGTTGCGCGTGCGTCTACGAAGGCCGGCCGGTACCCCCTGCGCCGGCCTTCGACGCTCTCTGGTAGGCCTCGACGTAGCGCATCGCGGGCGGGAGGAGGCTGGCGCGCAAGAGCGACCCGGCGGACTCGATCGCGTACGCGCGCCGGTCGGACAGCTTCGGTGCGAGCGCACGCCGCAGCGCCGGCGGTAGCGTCGCCGCCGCCCACCCACGGGCGAGCCACCTCGTGATCGAACGAGGCGGCCGGTCGGGTGGCCGCGTCGGTCCGTGCTCGGCGGTGGTGAGGAACGCCCACATCGCCCGCGCCTCCGCGCCGATCACGAGCTGGTGCGCGATCGCGTCCTCGATGCGCCCATCGAGCGCCGCCCGCGTGGCCGGGAGGTCGCGCGCACCGAGCCCGAAGAGCGCGCCCATCCGGGGCAGCTCCGCGAAGAGCGCGCGCTCGTCGATCCGATCGACGTGCCGCTCGTAGCCGCGGATGCCCGCGTCCAAGAGCGTCACCAGCACCCAAGAGAGATGCGCGCGCTCGTTCGCGTGGAAGCGATCGCCGCGCTCGGTGGTGCCGCGCAGCCGGTCGTGGAGGAGGAACAAGCGCCGCGCCTCGCGTACGACACGCGTGCGGTCTCCGAAGATCATCGCGAGCAGCGTCGACACCGCGCGACCGAAGCGCGCGCCGTCGTTCTCACCGTAGCTCGCGCTCGCCGACGCGAAGGGCGGATGGGCGTACTGCAGCATCACCGCACGCGGGGCGTACGTCACGAGCACACGCTCGCGGAACACTCGCCATGCGAACGAGCGCGGCCCGAACAGGCCCGTCTCGGGAATCGCCAGCGCGTCCAGCCGCTGCTCGAGCTCGGTGCGCTCGACGCGCTCGCCGTCGGTCACCGAGCGATCCTACCCACCTCGCGACGGGGCGCCGTCATCCGTCGGTCATCGTCGCCGACGGCTCGGGACGCGCGCTCCGCGGCCCGCGCCGACGGGCCCGTGCTCGCGCAGCGGGCTCCTCACCTGCGCCCTCAGCTCGTGCCGTGGTCGATCGACCGGAGGGCCTTCTTCGGGTCTCCGAGCAGCTTGCCGAGGTGCCGTTTGCCCCGCAGCGCAGCAGCGAAGTCGTCCGCGCTCTTCGCGCGTGCGAGGTCGAGGACCTGGGGCCGGAACAGCACGCTCGGTCGCAGGCTCGTGAGCACCGCGTCGGACGCCCCGTCGAGCACTTCGTCCACCACACCGAGCCAGCCGTCCAGGTACGCGAGCGCTCGGTCGACCGGAGTCGCGAGGTGGGCGGGGAGGAACAAGAGACAGAGGCCCGTGCTCGCGCCGGGACGGGCGGTGCGCGTGAGCGCGAGGCACGCCCACAGGCCAGTCTCGTCGAGGCCGGTGGTCGCGGCGGGCTTTCCCGCGGCCCCGCTCCACGGAACGAGCGAGAGCGTCGCCGTCGCGCGCACGCGCGGAAGGCGCTCCCGGAGAACGGTGTCGAGCCACGCAGCGTCGAGCGGCATGCGCCCACGGTAAACGACGGCCCGCCCGTCGGCGAGAGGCCATCGCCGGATCTCCGGCCCGGGGGCCGCTGGCCGGGGTAGGCTCGCCCTCGATGACGTACCTCTTCGAGACCGCCGAGCACGCGCAGCTCCGTCAGAACGTCCGTCGCTGGGCGACCGATCACATCGCGCCCCACGGCGCCGAGTGGGAGGAGGCCGAGGAATTCCCGGTCGAGCTGTACCGCAGGGCGGGGGAGTCCGGGATGCTCGGCACGGGCTATCCGGAGGCCGTCGGCGGTGCGGGCGGCGACATCACGCACATCTGCGTCGCCGCGGAGGAGATGCTCCTCGCGGGCAAGAGCGTCGGCACCACGGTCGGCCTGGGGAGCCACGGCATCGCGCTTCCGCCGATCGTGAAGTACGGCACGCCCGAGCAGCACGAGCGCTTCGTTCGCCCGGTGCTCGAAGGCCGGAAGATCTCCGCGCTCGGCATCACCGAGCCGGGCGGCGGGAGCGACGTCGCGGGCCTACGCACGAAGGCCGTGCGGGACGGCGACCACTACGTCGTGAACGGCAGCAAGACGTTCATCACGTCCGGCACGCGCGCCGACTTCGTCACGACCGCCGTCCGCACGGGCGGTCCCGGGCACGGCGGCATCTCGCTGCTCGTGATCGAGAAGAGCACGCCGGGCTTCTCGGTCAG
>CAZHGG010000807.1:0-3454 GCA_964531755.1 uncultured Polyangiaceae bacterium | reverse complement strand
GGCGGCGCGGGGCCCGACAACGACCGCGGCCGCAGCCCGCGCGCGGCGTGCGGCTGCAGCACCGCGGCGTGCGGCGCCGGCACGGGCACCGGGCTGCTGCTCGGCGGGCTCGGCCTCGCGGTCCTCGCGACCTCGCGCCGGCGCCGCGAACGCCGCTAGCTCGGGCCCCCACGAGCGCCGCCGGGCGCTCGTCACGCGAGAACGGCGCGCACTCCGCGAGGGAGGCGCGCCGTCTTCTCTTTTCGAATCGGGCGATTACTTCTTCTTGCCGCCGCCCTTGGGCGCGCCCTTGCCGCCGCCCTTGCCGTGCTCGCCCTTGTGCTCGCCGTGCTCGTGGTGGCCCTTGCCGCCGCCGTGCTTCGGCATGAGGCCGAGCTGCTCGGCGACCTGCATGCTGTTGGCGAAGCTCCACCCCTTCACCATCTTGCCGTCCTTCAGCAGCACGATGTCGGCGGTGTCCATGGTCACGGCCTTCTTCGTGGCCGGCCTGCCGAAGAGCGGGCCCGTGTTCGTGCCGGTCATCTGCGCCTCGGTGACCACGAAGTCGCCGATGCCCCAGGAGGCCTTCACGGTCATCTTGGCGTCGGGGAACGCCTTCATGTGGTTGTCGAAGAACTTCTTCGCGTCCGCCTTGCCCTTCGAGGGGGCGGGCTGCGTGTTGTCGATCCACTCGCTCGTGTCGGTGGTGAGGGAGAGGAAGTCGGCGGCGCTCTTCTTCTCCATCGCGCCGTACATCGTGCCGAGGAGCGCGACGTTCTTGGTCTCGGCCTCGCTGCCGGAGGCGGCCACGGTCTGCGGCGAGGCCGCGAGCGTGGGGATCGCGGGGGCCTTGCGCGGCGAGAGCCCCATCTGAGAGAGCATCGTGCCGTTGTCCCAGTACGCGTGCTCCTCGCGGATCTTGCCCTCGGGGGTCCACCAGGCGATGTGCATGGCCTGCCAGCCGATGGGCTTGTTCGTGGGCTTGATGGGGCCCATGTCGCCCTTGTTCGTCCCCGTGATCGCGTACTGGATGACGGTCACGTCGCCCTTGGAGAGGACGAGGTTCGGCGCGAGCTTGGAGTCGGGGGCGAACGCGAAGAACTTCGCGACCTCGGCCTCGATGGTCGCGCGCCCCTTGGTGGGCGGGGTGCCGGCCATCTTCCACTCGGCGTCGTCGGCGTAGAGGGCGCCGAGCTTGGCCGCGTCGTGGCCGTTCATCGCCTCCCAATACGCGGCGAGGGCCTTGGCCTGGAGCTCGGCCAGCGACGGCTTCGGGGGCTCGGGCTTGGGCTCCTCGACCTTCGGCGGCGGCGGGGCGGGCATGTCGACCGTGGCCGCGGTGGGCTCGGGGGCCTTCGGGGGCGGCGGCGGCGGCGAGCCGCACGCGGCCGAGGCGGCCGACGCGAGGCCGAGCAGCAGCACGAGAGCGAGAGAGGTGGACGCGGATTTGCGCATTCGGAGCCTTGGGTTCTTCCTGGCGTAGAGGACGCCGCTGCCGCGCTCCCCGCGCGGCGAGCACGGATATCCACGTACCTCGCGCAGGCGTCAAGCGCAGAGCGCAGGGCAAGCCGCCGGCCAGGCGTGATAGGTGATCGAGTGTGAGACAGCGTCCCCTGGGTAAGACCGGCCTCGTCACCTCGGAGCTCGCGCTCGGCACCTGGGGCCTGTCGGGAGAGGCCTACGGTCCGGTCGACGAGGGGGACGCGGAGGCGGTGATCACCCGCGCCCTCGACATCGGCGTCACGCTCTTCGACACCTCCGACTCGTATGGCGGCGGGCGCATGGAGCTCCTGCTCGGCCGCCTCTGCAAGGGCCGCGACGACGTCGTCATCGTCACGAAGGGCGGCACCGACCGGCGGCTCGATCCGCCGATGAAGCGCTTCGACGCCGAGTTCCTGCGCGGGTCGGTCGAGCGCTCGCTCCGTCGCCTCGGCGTGGAGGCCCTCGGCGTGTACTTGCTCCACTGCCCGAGCCGGGAGGCGCTCGTCGGGAACGGCGAGACCCCGGGCGCCCTCGCCACGCTGCGCGCCCTCCGCGACGAGGGGAAGCTCCGCCACGTGGGGGTCTCCTGTGGCAGCGAGGAGGTGCTCGAGCAGGCGCTCGAGGAGGGCGCCGAGGTCGTGGAGATCGCCTACAACGTGTTCCACTCGGGCGCGCTCACCCGCAAGACGGGCGACATCATGGTGCGGCGCCCAGGCGTCCTCGCGCGGTCGGTGCTGAACTACGGCGTCCTCGCTGGCCTGTGGACCCGCGACCGCGAGTTCCCCGACACCGACCACCGCTCGCAGCGGTGGACCCGCTACGAGCTCGAGCACCGCGTGGACCAGCTCGAGGCGCTGCGCTTCCTCGTGCGTGGCGACGTGCTCACGCTGCGCGGCGCGGCCGTGCGCTTCGTGCTCTCGAGCCACGTCGTCTCCGCCGCGGTGCTCGGCCCGCGCACGGTCACGCAGCTCGAGGAGCTCGTGCGGGAGACTGGGGGCGGCCCGCGCTACCTGCGCGACGACGACCTCGCGCGGCTCTACGGCGAGCTCGAGAAGGTGGGGGTGTCTACGTGAGCCCGGGAGCGAACCGCAGGCGAGCGGCAGGCCTATGCCAACGGACCGAGCGGAGGGCGGCGTGACCCCTCGCGAGGGGCGGGCGCTCGCCGAGGCGATGCTCGTCGCCGCGCTCGGCGCCGCGGAGATCGTCAAGAGAATTTACCATGAGGCCGACCGCGGGATCACGTTCAAGGTGGGCGACGACCCGGTCACGCGGGCCGACCACGAGGCGAACGCGTTCCTCCTCGACGCCCTCGGCCGCGTCGCGCCCGGGGTGGTGCTCGTGGCCGAGGAGAGCGATCCGGCCACCTACGCGGGCTACAGCCAGGCCGACGCGGCGTTCTTCATCGACCCGCTCGACGGTACGCGCGAGTTCGTCGCCAAGAACGGCGAGTTCTGCGTGATGGTGGGCTTCGCCGAGGCGGGGCGCGCCGCGCTCGGCGTCATCGCGTGCCCCTCGTGGGACGAGGCCTTCCTCGGGGCGGCGTTCGGCCAGGGGGTGGCGGAGCGCGGCTTCGCCGAGCGCGCGCGGCCCGGCGGGACGCGCGAGCCGATTCGTGTATCTTCCACGCAGTCGTTCGGCGACGCGCGCGGGCTCATCTCGCGCTCGCACAAGAGCCCGGCGACCGACGCGGTGCTCGCGCGCCTCGGCGCCAGGGAGCTCGTGCCCTATGGGAGCGCGGGCCTGAAGGCGCTGCAGGTCGCCACGGGCGCCTTCGACTTCTATGCGCACCCTGGCCCCTCCGGCACGCTGTGGGACAGCTGCGCGCCCGAGGCGATCGTGCGCGGCGCGGGGGGGCGGCTCACCGACGCGACGGGCGTCGACATCGACTACCGCCGCCCCACCCTCGCGAACGAGCGCGGCGTGCTCGCCGCGGGGCCCGCCCTCCACGCGCGCGCCGCGGAGGTGCTCGCGCCGCACGTCGCGCCCGCGGGCG
>CAZHGG010000806.1:0-3455 GCA_964531755.1 uncultured Polyangiaceae bacterium | reverse complement strand
CGGGCGCGGCGGGGGCTCGCGGCACCTCGACCTCCACGGACGTGCGCGGCGGGTCGAGCGCGAGCCGACCGAACAGCCCCGTCTTCGCGATGGCCAGGCGCTCGGAGAGGACGATCTCGCTCCCGGCGCTCGGCACGGTGGTCTTGGCGTGGAAGAAGAGGCACGTGCGGAGGTTGCCGCCGAACGCGAACACGTGCCCGACGAGCACGCCCTTGTTTCCGATCTCGACGGCCACCCACACCCGCGTGTCGAAGGCCTCCGGCCCGACGGTGACGTGGTCCTCCAGCGTGCGGAGATCGCCGGTGGGCACGCGACCCTTCTTGCGCGAGAGGGCCTCGCACTGCGCGCGGCCCACGAGCTCGCCCGCGCCCTCGACCGCGACGATGAGCTCGGTCTGCGTGCCCTCGTGCGTGGCGCGCAGCTCCGGTGTCGTGTGGTCGTCGATGCGCCACGCGCGCCCCTCGGGGAGGCGCACGGTGAGCATGTGGCGCTTCGAATGGAACGGCGCCCAGCCCGTCTCGCCGAGCGAGAGGGCGACGACCGGCGGCGCGAGCGCCGTCTCCGGCCCCTTGGGTGCCTTGACCCGCGCGCCCTCTTCCTCGCAGCCGGCGGAGAGCACCTGCACGGCGCCCACGAGGAGCATGGCGAAAATGCTTGCGCGGCGGTCCATCGGAGTCCTCCGCTGTCTAGCCCAGATCCCGCCGAAGGAGCACGTAAACGGCGCCCTCGCCGCCGTCCTCCGTGGTCGCCGTGGCGAAGGCGCTCACCTGCTCGCTCGCGCGCCCTTGGGAGAGCCACGCGGAGATCTCGCCGCGCAGCACGCCCACTCCGCCCGGCGAGTGCTCGCCCTTGCCGTGGATGACGAGCACGCAGCGATCACCCCGGCCGCGGCGATCGCGGAGGAAGCGCGTGAGCTCCTCGTGCGCGGCGCCCGCGGCGTGCCCGTGCAGATCGAGCCGCGCGTCGACGGCGATGGCGCCGCGGCGGAGCGAGCGGAGGGTCTGCGGAGGCAGCTCGAGGCGCCGCCCCTCGACCCGGCGACCGTCGTCGACCACCTCGAAGCGGGTGGGGCCGTCGACGAGCTGCCGGAGCTTCTCGTGCACCTCGTCGGCCTCGGCCTTGGCGCGAGCCGCGAGCTCCTCCGCGGCGCGCGCGCGGCCCGCGGGGGCGCGCGCGTCGACGCCGCCGGACACCCGCGTGGGCTTGTCGCCGCCGATCGGCACGACGCCGCTCATCATGCGCTGGAACGTCGCCTCCTCCTCGGCGGCGTCCACCTTCGGCGCTCGACCGCGCGCCGCGCTCGGAGAGGCAGGCTTCGCCGCGTGGGGCTTTGCGGCCTTCGCCGCGGCGTCCGCCTCGAGCTGCTTCTTGATGTCGGCGAGGGCGGGCGCGCCCGCGAACGGGCGGTTCTTGTCGTCTTTCGCGCCGCGCTTGCCGGGGGACTTCGGCTTGCTCATCGCTCGCCCCGCTCCAGCGCGCGAAGCGCCGCGATGGCCGACTGGATGCCCGTGAGCAGTCCGTCCGCGTAGTGCCAGTCGGGGTCGTCGAGCTCGGGGAAGTCGTGCGGGTTCTTGATGTCGTCCGACGTGAGCCCCGGCTTCAGGCGGCGCGCCAGCTCGATCACCTTGCGCCCCTGGAGCTCCTCCATCTGCTCCAGAGTGGCGAGCGCTCCGGCGAGGGTCTGTGGGTGGCTCGTCACGGGTTCTCCTCACGGGCTCGACGGAGCAGCGCGGCGGTGTCGGCGGCGAGCACCTCGGTGAGGAGCCCGCCGCGTGGGTAGATGGCGACGGCGGTGCCTACCGCAGGGCACACGCCGAGGCAACGCGTGCGCGTGACCCAGACGTCGACCGTGAGCCCTTGCTCGCCGACGGCGCGCTTGAGCGCGTCGAACACGGCCTCCCCGCGGGGGCCGCAGCCGGGCCCGAGCGGCGACCCCTCGCGGCGGTTCTCGCACACGAAGAGGTGCGCGCGCGGGCGAGGGGCGGATCTCATCTCCGCACCGATAGCACGGGGCCTCGGCGCCCACGAACGGGGCGCGCCGACCGTCCTGACCCCACTCATGCGCACAACAACACACCTACACCCACCTGGGTGGATCCCCACCATGGATCCCCGGTGCCCCTCCCCGCCCGCCTTGGCCCGCGGCGTCCGCGCGGCGCGCCACGATCCACCGCGCGGCGCGCGGCCCGGGGCTTGCAGCAGCGCCCGCGATGCCCGTCGTGCGCCTCCCGAGCCGAGTGCTCCCGCTCGCCCAGCGGCGCCTGCACCTGGGCGCGCACGCCGGGCGCGGCTTCCGGACGGAGGCCTACCGGGCGGTGCTCGAAGGCGGGCTCGGTGTCCGGCACCCCGTGCTCGTGAAGCTCTTCGACACCGCCGCCTCGGACGCGGAGGGCGACGGCTTCGTGACGGCCCTCGCGCGCGCGGCCGCGCGGGCGTCCCTCGTGCAACACCCGAACGTCGCCCGCGTGTACGAGTGCGGCGAGGAGGCCGGTCGCGCCTTCCTCGTCACCGAGGAGGTGCCAGGGGTCTCGCTCCACCACCTGCTCCGCACCCTCGAGGAGCGCGAGAGCCGGCTCGGGTTCGACGTCGCGCTGTTCATTTCTTGCGAGGTGGCCGACGCGCTGGCGGGCGCGCTCGCGGCGCCCGGGCGCGTCTGCCACGGCGACCTGTCGCCCCGACAGGTGATGCTCGGCTGGACGGGCGCGGTGAAGGTCACCGACTTCGAGATCGGCCGCGTCACCATCGCGCAGTCGGGCGTGCGCAGCCTGCGGACGCAGTCGTCCCGGCTCGAGAACCTCGCCCCGGAGCTCGTCACGGGGAGCCCGACCACACCACGCAGCGACGTCTTCGCGCTCGGCATCCTGCTGCGGCAGCTCTTCGTGGGGCGGCGCTTCAAGCGCGGCCTGTCGCACGCCGAGGTGCTCCACATGGTGAGGGAGGGGCAGGTCGACTCGCCTTCGTTCCGGGCGCGCCTCCCGCGCGAGCTCTCGGAGCTCATCCTGACGGCCACGGCCGTGAGCCCCGACGAGCGCTACCCTCACGCGCGCGCCGTGGCGGAGGAGCTCCGGGCGATCGCCTTCAACCACGGCGTCGGCGACGCGCGGCCGTTCCTGGCCCGCGCGCTCGAGCGCGCGCTCCCCGACGAGGCGCCGGCGGAGGCGGGCGGCGGCGTCGAGGACGACAGCCTCGCGGGGGAGACCCGCGACGCCGTGCTGGGCGAGACATACGACGCGCCCGAAGGCGGCTGGCACGAGGACGAAGACGACGACGAGCCGCGGCCCGAGCCGTACGACGCCCCCGAGCCGCCGTGGAGCGACCCCGCGCCGGCCCCGCGCGACGCCCACCCGATGCCCGAGAGCGAGCCGCTGAGCCGCGCCGCCAACGCGTGGCGGGGCGACGACGACGACGACGACCTCGCGAGCACGTCGATCCACCGCTCGCACCCGAGCGCCGAC
>CAZHGG010000805.1:0-3458 GCA_964531755.1 uncultured Polyangiaceae bacterium | reverse complement strand
GGGCCCGCCCTCGCCCACCCCGCCCCCCGCCCCCCGCCAAGGGGGGAGAGCGAGGGGGGAACGCCCTCGCACACGCCGTGTCCCGCCGTGACCATGTACATGCACGCATCGGACGGGTAGGGTCTGTTCCCCCCGCGCTGTCCGCGGGGAGAAGAGGCCCCGCGCTGTCCGCGGGAGCAGAGGGAGAGACACCATGGCAAGCACGGGACGATTCGTTTGGCGCGAGGCGCTCACCACCGACGTGAACGCGACCTGCACCTTCTACAAGGCCCTCTTCGGGTGGACGCTCAAGCCCGTGGACATGGGCGGCATGACCTACACGCTCATCCACCTCGGCGAGAACCAGATCGGCGGCATCATGGGCCAGCCGCCAGGCATGAAGGGCGCGCCCTCGTTCTGGATGAGCTACTGCTCGGTGGAGGACGTCGACGCCGCGGCCGTGCGCTGCACCGAGGCGGGCGGCAAGGTGATGATGCCGCCGCACGACATCCCGGACGTGGGCCGCTTCGCCGCCCTCCAGGATCCGACGGGCGCCCACGTCACCGCGTGGAAGAGCAAGACCCCCGGGGACGGCCCGGGCAAGCCCGAGGTCGGCGACTTCTGCTGGGAGACCCTCGGCACGACCGACGTCGCGGGCGCGAAGACCTTCTACAACAAGGTCTTCGGGTGGACGAACAAGCCGTTCGCCGGCGGCGGCAGCGAGGTCTTCACCGCGGGCGAGCACGACGTCGCCACCCTCATGGCGCCGCCCCCCGGCGTGCCCTCGCACTGGATGACCTTCGTCGTCGTCGCGAACCTCGCGGCCTCGAACGCGAAGGTCCTCGAGCTCGGCGGCAAGGTCATGATGGACAAGGTGCCGGTGCCCGGCATGGGCGCGTTCAGCGTCATCCAGGACCCCACCGGCGCCGCCATCGGCCTCTTCGAAGGCTCGATGTAGTCACGGATCGGCGCTCGCCCCGCGCGCGGCGCTCGTCGAAGGCCCGACCTCTCACGAGGCGGGCCTTCGGCATCTTTGTGCCGTGCTCAGGCGCCGATGCGCGCGAGGCGGCCGGGCTTGGCGCCCGTGAGCACGCCGTTGGCCACCGTCTGCACGCCGCGGACGAACGTGGCTTTGTACCCCAGCGACTCTTGGAGGAGGCGCTTGCCGCCGGCCGGGAGATCTTGCACGAGCTTGGGCCGCGTGAGGGTCAGGTGGTCGTAGTCGATCACGTTGATGTCGGCGCGCTGGCCCACCTCGAGCGTGCCGCGATCGGCGAGGCCGATGTACCGGCTCGTGTCGTGCGTGAGCATCTTCACGACGCGCTCGAGCGGGAGCTTGCCGTGCGCGCGATCGCGGGCCCAGTGGGTGAGCATGAACGTGGGGAAGCTCGCGTCGCACACCGTGCCGACGTGCGCGCCGCCATCGGACAGGCCCGGCAGCGCGAGCGGGTGCGCGAGCATCTCGCCCACCGCGTCGAGGTTGAACTCGGAGTAGTTGTACACGGGGAAATACAAGAGCTCGCGGCCGTCGTTCGCGACGATGGCGTCGTAGATGACCTCGAGCGCCGGCTTGCCCAGGCGCATCGCCTCGGCGAAGAGCGACTCCTCCTTCGCCGGCTCGTAGTTCGGGCGCTCGCCGAGGCGGAACATGCGCATCGAGATGAAGTCGAGGTTCGCGAGGAAGCGGTCGGCCATGGGCGGCACGTTGCTGCCGTCGCCCGCGATCTTCTCGCTGGTCTCGGTGAGGATTTGCGCCTTGAACGCCGGCTCGCGCATCTTCGCCACGCGCTCGGCGAGCGGGAGCTGCGAGATGGCCTTGTAGCTGGGGAAGCCGATGAACGGGTGGAACGTGGCCTCGAGCCCGAGGAGCACGCCGATGCCCCGCGCGCCGACCTGCACGCGCATGGGCACGCCATCGGCGGTGCAAGCCTCGACCTTCTCGAGGATGCGCCGCCACTGGGTGGTGTCGAGGTCGCGCTGCATGAGCGAGATCGACATGGGCTTGCCGCCGGCCGCGCGCGCCATGCGCGCGAGCACCTCGAACTCGGCCTCGAAGCGCTCACGACCGCGCTCCATGTCGAAGTCGGACACGGCCTGCAGGACGCCGTGGGAGAGCCCCTCCAGCGCGCGCGCGATGCCGATGAGCTCCTCCGCCGAGGCCTCCGACGCGGGCGTGTCCGAGCCGTCCCGCGAGCGGTGGTTGTCGGTGCGACCGGTGGAGAAGCCCGCGGCGCCCGCGACGACGGCCTCGCGCACCAGCGCGCGCATCGCCTCGATGTCGGCCTCCGTGGCCTCGCTGCCGGAGAACGCGCGGTCTCCCATCACGTACACGCGGAGCGGATCGTGGGTGATCTGCGCCACCACGTCGATCGAGCGCGGCACGCGGTCGACGGCGTCCATGTACTCGCCAAAGGTCTCCCAGTCCCACTTGAGCCCCTCGGCCAGCGCCGAGCCCGGGATGTCCTCGACGCCCTCCATGAGGGCGATGAGGCGCTCGCGATCGGCCGGGCGGACGGGCGCAAACCCGACGCCGCAGCTTCCCATGACGGCGGTCGTGACGCCGTGCAGGCTCGACGGCGCCATGTCGGCGTCCCACGACACCTGGCCGTCGTAGTGGGTGTGGAGATCGGTGAAGCCGGGCACCACGAGCAGGCCCTTGGCGTCGAAGGTCTGCGTCGCGGGCCCCTCGCACGCGCCGACCTCGACGATGACGCCGTCCTTGACCGCCACGTCGGCTTGGCGCCGGGGCGCCCCGGTTCCATCGACGACGACGCCACCCGTGATCTTCAGATCGAACATGCAGAACCTCCGGCGCGCACGTTAGCGCAGGGAGGCGCCGGAGCGGAGGCGAATGGCGCGCGCCGGCGGGTGGGCGCGGCGCCTCAGAAGCTCCAGAGCAGCGCCGTCGCGGGCGTGATCGTGAGGCCGGTGATCGAGACCGGCGTGCCGTTGTAGGTGCCGCTCGCGCCCTGGTAGGCGATCTGCAGCTCGACGGCCACGTGCACGTGCCGCACGCCGGTCGCCAGGCCGAGCACGCCGCCCGCGTAGAAGCGCGTGGCCTCGAGCGTGATCGGCGCCGCTCCTGGCGGCGCGTCCTTCGGCTCGCTCGAGAGCCGCGCGAGGCTGTCGCGCTCGAAGCCGCCGCGCGCGCCGCCCCAGACGCGGTAGATGCCGCCGGCGCTCTGCCAGCCCACGAGCACGGGCACGTCGGCGCCGTAGCCCTTCAGTGCCGAGAGATCGACACCGGGCAGCGCGTTCGTGCCGGGATCGCGCCCGTAGAGCGCCGCGGTGCCGCCCACGCCGATCGAGAGCGAGAGCGCCTTGTCGTCGAACGAGCGGCGCACGTCGACGCGCACGGCGCGGCCGGTGTAGCTGAGGCCGGCCTCGAACGCGCTCGCGAGCCCCACGCGCGCCCCCCCGTAGGGCGCGACCCCCGGCGCGATGGCCGCCGCGACGAGCGCGCCGCGCGCGTACTCCGG
>CAZHGG010000804.1:0-3462 GCA_964531755.1 uncultured Polyangiaceae bacterium | reverse complement strand
ACCGGGCACGTGGGCGCGTCGCTCGAGCTCGGGGCGCTCTCCCTCGCGGCGCACGCGGGCCACCTCGCGCGGGCCCCGGGCTTCGTCGAGCGCTACGGCAACCGCGGCGCGTTCCTAGGCTCGCCCGGCCTCCGCCCGGAGGCCGCGACCACGCTCGATCTCGGCGCGTCGCTCGCGGGCCGCGCGCGCGACCTGGCGGGGAGCCTCGAGCTCGTGGGCTTCTCCACCTGGGCGACCGATCTCATCGTGTTCGTGCCGCAGGGCCTCTACGGCCGCGCGAAGGCCACCAACATCGGCCGGGCGCGGGTGCTCGGAGGGGAGCTCGAGGGGCGCCTCGAATACGACCGCCTCCTGTTGCGTGCATCCTACACGCTCTTGCGCACGGCCAACGACTCCGCGTGCGACGTCACCGCGCCCTTCACCTCGACGGCGTGCGCCGCGCCGCCGTTACCGGGGCGACCTGGGCACGACCTCGTGCTCGACCTCGGGCTCCGCGTGGGCGCGGTGCGCCTCCGCTACGGGCTCGACGTGGTGGCCGACCTCGCGGCCGACCTCACCGGCGCCGTGCGCGTGCCGCCCCGCGCCCTCCAGAGCGTCGGCGCGCGCCTGCTCGTGGGCGACGCCACCGGGAGCCCCGCGCTCGACGGCCTCACCCTCGCCGTCGACGTCTCGAACCTCGCCGATCTCCGCACCGCGTCGTACGCCGGCGTGCTCGGCCCGGTCGAGGAGCCCATCGGCGATCTCTACGAGTACCCGCTCCCCGGGCGCGCGTTCTTGCTCTCGGCGCGCTTCTCCACCGACGCTCGGCGCGAGAGGCCTATCCGCGTGCGCAGTGATCGCGGCCCGGGGCGGGCGCCTCCTCGCGCGACGAGCCTCGGAGGTTCTTCCCGTGACCCGCATGTCGCGCTAGCGTCCGACGCCCCATGACGCAACAGACCCCCGAAGGCTCCCTCACCCTCACCGGCGGAGCCGCCATCCTCGCCCCCATCTCTGCCTTCCCGAACGGCGTGCCCTCGAACGCCCTCGTGCTCATCCCGCTCGCGCCGAACGGCCAGCCGGTCGAGAAGAAGATCGTCGACGGCCCCGTCGCCATCACGATGGACGAGGTGTGGAAGCTCCTCGGCTTCAACGGCCCCGCGGTGCAGGTGCAGGACGAGCAGGGTCGCCCCATCGCCATCGGCCGCGACGACCTCCTCGCTGGCCTCGAGAAGCACTGGACCGAAGACCCCGAGGACCTCATGCGCGGCCGTATCTACGCGCAAGAGCTCATGAAATACGCCTTCCACGCGAAGGCCGAGGGCGTGCTCGCGAAGATCGTCGCCAAGAGCATGGACAACGGCGACGACTGGCTCGGCCTCGGCGTCGCCCAGCTCGCGCAGGAGAAGTTCGACAAGGCCGAGCGCACCCTGAAGGGCGCGCAGAACCTCATGAAGGACAACCCCTACCCGTCGCTCCACCTCGCGAAGCTCTTCAAGGCCAAGAAGGACAACGCGGCCGAGCGCGAGGCCGCCGAGCGCGCCATCCAGATCCAGCCCATGGCGGTGGACGCGTGGGCCTACCTGTTCAACTGCGTCCGCGAGCAGGAGAGCGAAGAGAAGGCGCTCGCGGCCGTCGAGGAGCTCGCCGGCACGCCGGTGAACGCGAAGTCCGCGGCGCCGTACGTCGCCCTCCAGGGCTTCTACGCGGGCGAGGACGCCACGCGCGACAAGGCCATCGGCTACGCGAAGAAGGGCGTCGCGCGCGCCCCGCAGGACCCCATCGCGCTGCTCTGCCTCTCGGCGCTCTACGGCCAGTCGAACAAGCTCGACGAGGTCGTCAAGCTGCTCCAGCCGCACGAGGCGGCGATGGTCCAGGACGTGCGCCTCGCGCACAACTACTTCGAAGCCCTCTTCCAGCAGAAGGACCTCGGCAAGGTCACCCAGCTGCTGAACAAGCTCGCCACGTCGCCCAACCGCGAGGTGAAGCAGTTCGCCATCGAGCGCGCGCAGGCCATCAAGCAGATGCTCGCCCAGCAGCAGGCGTCGCTCCCGGACTGAGCCCGGTCGCCCGCGCGAGGCGCGGACGGGACGGCGCCCCGCGCGCCGCGGAGAGGGGGTCGGGGCGCGCCCCCGGCCCTTTCGCGCGCGGGTGGTCTCTCGCGACGGGCGTCGATCGGCTATGGTCCATGCGTGGCCGCAGCTCTCGAGGACGCCCGCACCGTCGGGCGCTACGCGATGCACGCCCCGCTGGCGTCCGGCGGCATGGCCACCGTGCACCTCGGGCGGCTCCTCGGCGCCGTGGGCTTCGCGCGCACCGTGGCCATCAAGCGGCTCCACGCGCAGTACGCGAAGGACCCTGAGTTCGTGGCGATGTTCCTCGACGAGGCGAGGCTCGCGGCGCGCATCCGGCACGCCAACGTCATCCCCACGCTCGACGTGGTCACCGAGGGCGACGAGGTGTTCCTCGTCATGGAGTACGCGCCGGGCGAGTCGCTCTGGCGGCTCGGCCGCGCCATCAGCGAGCGCCACGCGCGCCTGCCCCTGCGCGTCGTGTCGTCGATCCTCGTGGGCATCCTGCACGGCCTGCACGCCGCGCACGAGGCCCGCGACGAGAAGGGCGCGCCCCTCAACATCGTGCACCGCGACGTGTCGCCGCAGAACGTGCTCGTCGGCACGGACGGCGTCGCCAAGCTGCTCGACTTCGGCGTCGCGAAGGCGGCCGGGCGGGCGCAGTTCACCCGCGAGGGTCAGCTCAAGGGCAAGCTCGGCTACATGCCGCCCGAGCAGCTCCGCGGCGAGCCGGTCACGCGCGCCGCCGACCTCTACGCCGTCGGCGTGGTCCTGTGGGAGCTCGTCACCGGCGAGCGCCTCTTCCATGGCGACAACGAGGGGGTCATCGTGGTGCAGGTGCTGCGGGGGGAGATCCCGTCGCCGTTCGCCGTCCTCCACCAGCGCGGGCTCTCCCTGCTCCCCGAGGACGCGCAGGCGAACTTCGGCGACCTCGAGCACCTCATCGCGCGCGCGCTGTCGCCCGACCCTGCGCAGCGCCACGCCACCGCGCGCGAGCTGGCCATCGCGCTCGAGCAGGCCGTGCCGCCCGCGCACGCGGCCGAGGTGGGGCAGTGGGTCGAGCTGCTCGCCCACGACGCGCTCGCGCGTCGCGCGCTGGCGGTGGAAGAGCTCGAGCGGGCCCCCGCCTCCTCGGGCGCGAGCCTGACGGCGTCGGCGCCGCCCGCCTCGAGCGGCCTCTTCTCCGGGGTCCCGGCGACGGGCGCCGACCTTCGCGCCAACCCCTCGAGCCTCTCCGTCGTCACGCGCACGCCCTCCACGCCCGTCCCGCGAGACAACCCGGTGCTGGCCGCGGTCATCGGCGCCGCCGTCGGGCTCTTCCTCGTCGGCCTCGCTGTCCTCTGGCGCGGCGTGCGCGCCCACGGCGCGGCCGCGGCGGAGGCGGTCCCCGCGCCCCTCGTGGCCAAGGGCGCCG
>CAZHGG010000803.1:0-3462 GCA_964531755.1 uncultured Polyangiaceae bacterium | reverse complement strand
TCCACGGCGCGCCGGCGGCGGCCTCGCGCTCCATCACGTGGCGCATGGCCTCGCGCAGGAACAGCGGGTTGCCGCGCGTCTCGGCGTGCAGCGCCGCGGTCAGCGACGGCGACACGGCGCGCGCCGCGGTGGCGTCCAGGAGCGCCTGCGTCGCCTCGAGATCGAGCCCCTGCAGCGCGGCGATCGGCGCCTCGCTGCGGACGGCCTCCGCGAGCAGCTCGGCGACCCCGTCGCGGGCGACCTCCGGCGTCCGTCGCGCCAGCACGAGGAGCCCGCGCACGCGGGGCGGTCGTCGCGCGAGCTGGCGCAACAGGAACAGCGTGTCGGGATCGGCCCAGTGCAGGTCGTCGAACACGAGCAGCACCGGACCCGCCTCGCACGCGGCCCTCAGGCGCGCGACCTCCTGCGCCACCGCGGCCGCGCGCGACGGCGCCCTCTCCGGCGCGCGCCCGTCGACCTCGCCCAGCGCCTCGTGCCAGGCCGCGAACCCTTCCTCCAGCGCCTCGTCGAAGAACCGCCCGAGGCCGGCCGCGAGCCCGCGCGCGCGCGCCGCCGCGACGAGCGCCCGGAGGAGGTGGGACTTGCCCACGCCGGCCTCGCCTTGCACGACCACGATGGCGAGCGTCGTCGCCCCGTCGAGCAGCTCGAGCATCCGCCCGAGCTCGCGCTCGCGCCCGATCGGGGCCTCGCTCCTCGCGTCCCGCATGTCCCCGAGCCTACCCCCGAAGCGCCCGTCTGCGCTCGATTGGTGACCGCGCCGCTGCGCCCGCGCGTCGCCGCGACGGCGCGGGCACCCGCCCTCGCCGAACGCTCTCCTCGCAGCGTCGAGCGGCGCTCCGTGCGAGCGGCCGCGGTCCGCGCTCGCCCGCGGGCCCACTCTGGCGGAGCCCCCCGCGCCCCCGGTACGCTTGGCGCTGATGCGAACGCCGCCCGCCACGTTCCTCCCGATCGGACTCATCGCCGTCCTCGCCGCCTGCGGAGGTCCGCCCGCCCCGACCCTCGAGCCGCCCAAGTTCGAGCCCAAGAACGAGACGAAGGCGCAGCTCGTGCCCGGCGCCGACAGGCCGCTCGTCGTCGAGTGGCCTGCTTCGGACCGCGGGCAGCTCGAGGCGCTCGCCAAGCGCGGCGTCGTCCTCGTTCGCTACGACGGGCGCGCGATGGAGCTGCTCGACGAGTGTGTCGGGAGCGAGCACTACGAATACGTCGGCCTCACACCGAAGCAGTTCGTCGAGTCCGTGTCGAACGAAGACGAGCTCAAGGCAAAGCTCCCGATCGGAGCCGTGCAGCTCGGCGCCGAGCTCCGCCGGTCGGGCAAGCTCAACGTGCGCATGACCATCGTGGGTCGCTACGAGGCGCCTGGAGCGGGCGCGTCAGCCGCGCGCTGCGCCAAGGCCACGCACGCGGTCCGGGCCATCACGGTCGGCGCGTTCGAGCTCTTCGCGGGCGCGTCGGCGGCGGTGGAAGGCGGGGCGAGCGCGCGTGGGCTCGGTGCGGCTGTGGGCGGCGCTGCTCGCGGGCAGCACCAGACCCTCTCGGCGGACGGGACAGAGGCCGCCTGCGCCTCGTCGCGCTCGGACGCCCACCCGCCCCAGGGCTGCGCCGCCATGATCCGCGTCGAGCTCGCCGCCCTCGGTGAGCCGCCCAAGCCGCCGGCGGCGATCGCGCTCGGAGAGGCGGGGCTGCGCGTGGTGCCGATCAAGCCGATGACGAGCTACGACGTCTCGAGGCAGGTCCCCCCCTGGGAGGCGATCGTCTCGATGCTTCCGCCGGCGCCGAAGAAGCTCGTCGAGCGTCTCGGGCGCGCGCGCGCGGCCATGCGCGGGGCGCAGCAAGCGAGGGCCACGGCGGAGCAGCGTCGCGACGAGTGCGTCCGGACGAAGTGCCGAGAGCTGGCCGCTGCGAGCGCCGCGCTGCCGGTCGCCAACCGCGCGGCCGCCGCGAAGGAGCGCGAGTACGGCGAGGCGCTTGCGGCCGCGGTGAAGTGGACCCCGCCCGCGGGCGCGCGGCCCCTCGAGTGGTTCGCGCGCGCCCTCGTCCTCGACGAGCACGCGCGGACGGCCGAGGCGCTCGCCGCCAACGACATGGAGCCGAGGCTCAAGCGCGCGATGGAGGCCTACGAGCGCGCGGCAGGCGTCGCCTTCGAGGCGTCTCGTCGCTACTATCTGGGCCACGCCGCGAGCGACGCCGCGATGCTCGATCGAGGACTGGAGGAGTGGCGCAAGGCCCTCGCCGCGGGCGGCCTCGCGCCGAGCGCCGCGGGGGAGCTCGAGTGGCTCCTGGGCAGCTACGGCGCGGACCAGAGCGCGGAGGAGGCCGTGCTCCACTTCTCGCGGGCCGAAGAGCACTGGAAGGGGACCAGCCTCGAGCCCGTGGCGCGCTATCACCTCATGTACGCACGTGTCGCGCGGGGGAGCTTTCGCGAGGCGCTCGCGACGGCGCTCGCCCTGGCGGCGTCGGCCAAAGGCGGCGACTTCCACGCCGAGGGGATCGCGGTCGCCGCTCGGATGGTCGCGCAGCTCGGTGGCATGGACCGCGCTCCGCTCCAGGGAGTCGACGCGTCCACGCTCGCCGCGATCGGCTGGGCGACGGCGGAGAGGGCGCTCGAGAGCGACGACTGGTTCGCGGCCGGTCGCGCGCTCGGCTTCGTGGTGGAGCGCGCCTCGACGAGCTGGGAGGCGCCGCGGGCGCTCGAGCGGCTCATCGACCTGTCGGCGCAGCTCGGGGAGCTCAAGCGCGCCGACGAGCTGGTGGGCAAGCGCGCGATGTACACGTCGACGTCGCCGTGGGCCGCGCCGCAGAGGCAGGCTGGCAAGACGGACCCGGAGATCGCCGCCCAGCTCGACCGCGCGGAGCGGCTTGTCCTCCGCGGGGTCGACGATCCCTCCGCCTCGCGCGCGCTCCGCGGCGCGGTGCGTGGCGTGCTCGACATCTGCTGGGGCATGCTCGGCAACTACGATGCCCCGACGTCGGCCATCGACATCGAGAGCGAGCCTGTGCGGAGGTCCGACGCGAAGGTCACCGTGAACATCACCCCCGCCGGCAAACGCGCGCCCGTCGCGAAGCGCTGCATCGAGCAGAGGGCCGCGTCGGCGCTCGCCGACAGCCCGGCGCCGATCAAGCTGCGGGTGGTGGCCGAATACGCCACGCAGGAACGCGCGCGCGGCGGCTGGAAGTAAGGTCTCCGCCGGCTCGCGCCGCGCGCGGCCTCGTGCACGGCCGACTTCGCCTCGCCCCTGACGAGCACTCCAGCCGGCGCCTCGTCCCGGTCGCCGCGAGGCGCTACGCTCGATCCACCATGCTACGCTCTCCCTCGCGCGCGTCCGCGCTGGCGCTGCTCCTCGCCCCGCTGACCGGGCTCGCTTGCGCGTCGGGCGCGCCCGCGCCGGTCTCCGCGCCCCAGTCGGTCGAGCTGCCGCCCCCGCCTCCGCGCGCGCCGACGCCCGCCCCGGCCCAGGAGGAGCC